>NZ_JBIUVX010000018.1:40034-78194 GCF_044743175.1 Pseudomonas sp. NPDC087690 | reverse complement strand
CGGGAATACAACATCCCTGCTCGCGGTCTGATCGGTTTCCGTAACCAGGTCCTGACCCTGACCAACGGTGCTGGCATCCTGACCTCGATCTTCGATCGTTACGACACCGTCAAGTCGGGCCACATGTCCGGCCGTCAGAACGGCGTTCTGGTTTCGGTTGAAACCGGCAAGGCACTGACCTACTCGCTGGAAACCCTGCAGGCTCGTGGCAAGCTGTTCGTAGAACACGGCCAGGAGATCTACAACGGTCAAATCGTTGGTCAGAACAGCCGCGACAACGACCTGGGTGTAAACCCGACCAAAGGCAAGAAGCTCGACAACATGCGTGCTTCGGGTAAAGACGAAACCATCGCTCTGGTACCACCTGTTCGCTTCACCCTGGAACAGGCTCTGGAATACATCCAGGAAGACGAGCTGTGCGAAGTCACTCCTAAGTCCATCCGTCTTCGCAAGAAGATTCTGGACGAAAGCGAGCGTACCCGCGCTGCCAAGAAAGCCAAGAACTGAGTCTTTAGTTCAGGCTGAATGAAAACGCCCCCGGTCGCGAGACCGGGGGCGTTTTTGTTTGTCTGGGGGAAATGCAGGTTGGGTTTTGAAGATCAAAAGCCCCTCACCCTAGCCCTCTCCCAGAGGGAGAGGGGACCGAATGGGGGATATTCATGAGATGCACCGACTTGCAAGAATTCTACTGAATCCATAATCGACTGGGTGTTTCAGGTCGATGTATGGCGCCAGACACCTCGGTCGGCCCCCTCTCCCTCTGGGAGAGGGCTGGGCGGGCGGCGTTCCGATGAGGGTAAGCGTTTAAAACTTCTCAATCGCGCGGAAATTCTGCTCGCGCACCACTTCCTTCGGCTTATAAGCGCAATACCCCGGACGCGGGCCGATCTTCGGGTGATTGCGGCAGGTATCCGGGCGCTTGTCATAAATGGTGCACAGGCGGCTCTTACGATCCAGGTAGTAGCAATCGTTGTTGCTCATACGCTGCAGGGTGAAGATGCCGGACTTCTGATTGAAACGTTCAACCAGGCCTTCCTTCTGCAAACGCTTGGCGATGTTCTTCGGCGGGTCACCCAGTTCGAACTCGTCGACCACACCGATGCGCACCAGATCCTTGATCTTCACCTCAACCGGCAGCGTGCAGCAGCTGGATATGCAGGAACCGCACATCGGGGCCGAATATTTCGCCCACGTATCGAGACGATCGATCTCGGCGGCGGCAATCAGGTTGGGCTTCATCATCGGGAGTTACCAGGCGTGTGTGCATCAGGGCGCGCGATCATACCGGGACTGGTGGATTTTTGAACAACCTTTCGCCAGATTTTTTCTCCATGCAGGCACATTGCCGGACAATTCGGCACGGCCCCTGCATTCATTAGCTCACTCGCCAAGGTAATGCCGGGCTATCTCACAGTCTCAGGAAATACTGCCGAACCAGAGCCCTCACCGTCGGTCAGACCGTCTAGGCTCAGACAATTCCCGCTCGCTCGAGGTCCTATTGATGACTCAAGAACCACTAGTTCGCGAAGCAGAGGTGGCCGCATTCCGCGACGCCGTCCTGACCAAACTCACCTACGCGGTGGGTAAAGACCCCGATCACGCGTTCGACCATGACTGGTTCGAAGCCATCGCCCTCGCGGCGCGTGATCACATGGTCGAGCACTGGATGGACCACACCCGGCAGATCTACCGCAAAGGTCAGAAACGGGTGTACTACCTCTCACTGGAATTTCTTATCGGCCGCTTGCTCTATGACAGCCTGAGCAATCTGGGTCTGCTCGACGTCGCCCGTGAAGCGCTGACCGAACTCGGTGTCGATCTGGAGCGCATTCGTTTGCTGGAGCCTGACGCAGCGCTCGGCAACGGCGGCCTCGGGCGTCTGGCGGCGTGCTTCATGGAAAGCATGTCGACCCTCGGCATTGCGGGTCACGGCTACGGCATTCGTTATGAGCACGGCTTGTTCCGTCAGGCCATCGTCGACGGCTGGCAGCAGGAGCAGACCGAGCACTGGCTGGATTTCGGCAACCCGTGGGAATTCGAACGGCCAGAAGTGGTTTACACCATCGGCTTCGGCGGCAGCGTCGAGACGGTCACCGACGTTTCCGGCAAATCCAAACAAGTCTGGTCGCCGGCAGAAACCGTCCGCGCGATTGCCTACGACACGCCCGTGGTCGGCTGGCGCGGGGCGAGCGTCAACACCTTGCGTCTGTGGCGTGCCCGCGCCATGGAGGATTTGCACCTGGAACGCTTCAACGCCGGTGACCACTTGGGCGCCGTCGCCGAGGTTGCTCGCGCCGAAAGTATCTCCCGCGTGCTTTACCCGGCGGACAGCACCGAAGCAGGGCAAGAGCTGCGCCTGCGCCAGGAATACTTCTTTGTCGCTGCTTCCTTGCAGGATTTGCTGCGCCGTCACCGCAACATGCACACCTCGGTGCTGACGCTGGGCGATCACGCGGCGATCCAGCTCAACGACACCCACCCCTCGATTGCCGTGGCCGAATTGATGCGCCAATTGGTCGATGTCTACGACGTGGCGTGGGATGCGGCTTGGCAAGTCACCGTCGACACGCTGTCGTACACCAACCACACGCTGCTGCCGGAAGCGCTGGAAACCTGGCCGGTGGGTTTGATGGAACGTATGTTGCCGCGCCACATGCAGATCATTTACCTGATCAACGCTCAGCACATCGATTCGCTGCGCGCCAAGGGCATTCACGATTTCGACGTGCTGCGCGCGGTGTCGTTGATCGAGGAAGACAACGGTCGCCGGGTGCGCATGGGCAACCTCGCTTTCCTTGGTTCGCACAGCGTCAATGGCGTGTCTGGCTTGCACACGCAACTGATGCGCAAAACCGTGTTCGCCGAACTGCACAAGCTCTACCCGGAGCGGATCAACAACAAAACCAACGGCATTACCTTCCGCCGCTGGCTGTATCAGGCCAACCCGGAACTGACTTCGATGTTGGTCGACGCGCTCGGCCCGGATCTATTGGATAACCCCGAAGAGCGTTTGCTCGATCTCGAGCCGTTCGCCGAAAAAACCGCGTTCCGCAAAGCTTTTGCCGAACAACGGCTGCATAGCAAAAAAGCGCTGGCCTATCTGATTCATGAACGGTTGGGGATCGCGGTCAATCCGGCGGCGATGTTCGACGTGCAGGTCAAACGTATCCACGAATACAAACGCCAGTTGCTCAACCTGATGCACACCGTGGCGCTGTATCAGGCGATTCGCGCCGAGCCGGAAGTCGACTGGGTGCCACGGGTGAAAATCTTTGCCGGTAAAGCGGCGGCGAGTTATCACCAGGCCAAACTGATCATCAAACTGACCAACGATATCGCCCGGGTAGTGAACAACGACCCGACTGTTCGCGGCCTGCTGAAAGTGGTGTTCCTGCCCAACTACAACGTCAGTCTGGCGGAGAGCATCATTCCGGCAGCGGACTTGTCCGAGCAGATTTCCACCGCAGGTTTCGAGGCCTCAGGCACCAGTAACATGAAGTTCGGCCTCAACGGCGCACTGACCATCGGCACGCTGGATGGCGCCAACGTGGAAATGTGCGAACGCATCGGTGCCGAGCACATGTTCATTTTCGGCCTCAGCGCGCAGCAGGTGGAGGCGCGCAAACAGAACCACGAGTTCAGCGCGTTGCCGGATATCGCCGCGTCGCATCGTTTGAACGACGTGCTGCAAGCGATTCGCAGCGGGGTGTTCTCGCCGGATGACACCTCGCGCTACACCGGGTTGATCGATTCGCTGGTGGATTACGACCGCTTCCTGGTCTGCGCCGATTTCGACTCGTATTGGGAAGCGCAGAAACGCGTTGAAGCGCACTGGCATGACGCCAATAACTGGTGGCGTTCGGCGGTGCTGAACACTTCGCGGATGGGCTGGTTCTCGTCGGACCGGACGATTCGTGAGTACGCCACGGATATCTGGAAAGCACTGGAGTAACTTTCCGCTCGGCTCGATATAATCGCGCGCCGGAAAAGATCGCAGCCTTCGGCAGCTCCTACGCAGGTGTTCACATAACCCTGTAGGAGCTGCCGCAGGCTGCGATCTTTTTGGGTCAGGCTGCGCTAATCTTCCCGGATTAGCCTTCGCGCTTAGGGATATCGACCATGCAATGGATGTTCATGTTGATCGGGCTGGTGCTCGGCTGGCTGCTCGACGAGTCGTTCAGTGATGCGCTATTAGGCGCGTTGCTGGGGCTGGCAATCGGGCAGACGATCCGCATCGCGCGGCTCGGCTCGCAGGCGATGGAGCAGCAACGTCAACTTGAGCAGGCGAAGGTCGCTTTGCAGGGCGTCGAACAGCGTCTGTTTTTGCTCGAAGGTGCACCCCTTCATGCCGCCCCTCCACCGAGTGCAGCGCCGGTTACCGAGCCCGTCGTAGAACCAGTCAAAGCCGCCGAAGAAGCCCCGGCCCCCGAACTGGTCTGGGAACTGCCGCCCGAACTCGAACCGATTTCCGCCATCGCCAGTGAAACCAGTCAACCGCTGCCCGCCGATGTCTGGCGCCTTGACGCCGTCACGCCCGAACCGAAAGCACCTGCCGAACCTCGTGGCCCGAACCTCATCGAACGCGGCATCAGCGCCGCGCGTAACTGGCTGTTCGGCGGCAACACCGTACTGCGCGTCGGCGTGGTCTTGCTGTTCTTCGGTCTGGCGTTCCTGCTGCGCTACGCCACCGAAGGCATGGTCGTGCCGATCGAGGTACGTTACGCCGGTGTCGCGGCAGCCGCGTTGGGTCTGCTGGCGCTAGGCTGGTGGCTGCGCAAACGCAACAGCAATTACGCCTTGATGCTGCAAGGCACCGGGATTGCGGTGTTGTACCTGACGGTGTTTGCGGCGATGCGTCTGCATCCGTTGCTCGATCCGTCCGCCGCGTTGGGCTTGCTGGTCGCGGTGACGGTGTTCTCGGCGATTCTGGCGATCACCCAAGACTCGCTGGCGTTGGCTGCCGTCGCCGCACTGGGTGGATTCGCCGCACCGATCCTGACCTCGACCGGCGCCGGCAGCCACGTCGCACTGTTCAGTTATTTCGCTTTGCTCAATGCCGGCATCCTCGCTATCGCCTGGTTCAAGGCCTGGCGCTTGCTCAACCTGATCGGGTTTGTCGGCACCTTCGGCATCGGTTTCGCCTGGGGCCTGCGTTCGTATGCGCCGGAGCTGTTGTGGAGCACCGAGCCGTTCCTGATTCTGTTCTTCCTGATGTACCTCGCTATCGGCCTGTTGTTTGCCCGGCGCAAATTGCTCGATATGTCTGACGCGCCGGCAGACAGCGACCGTGATGCTTTGCTGCTCTGGTCGGCACGCAAGGGCGATTATGTCGATGGGACAATGCTGTTCGGTCCGCCAATCATTGGTTTCGGTTTGCAGTTTGCGCTGGTGCAGCATCTGGAGTTTGCCGCGGCGTTCAGTGCGCTGGCGCTGGGCATGATCTACATGGCGCTGGCCAAGGTGTTGATGGGCGGGCGCGCGGTGCTGCTGGGTGAAACCTGTCTGGCGCTCGGAGTTATTTTTGCCAGTCTGGCGATCCCGCTGGGGCTGGATGCGCGCTGGACATCGGCGGCATGGGCGGTGGAAGGCGCGGGGATTTTCTGGCTCGGTCTGCGTCAGCATCGACCGTTCGCGCGGGCGTTTGCATTGCTGCTACAACTGGGTTCCGCGTTGGCCTTTCTCAGTCAATTGCGCATTGGCGAAAGCAGTCTGCTCGACGGCGCCCCGCTGGGTGCGCTGATGCTCGGCATCGCGTTGCTGTTCAGTTTCTACCAATTGCGCAAGGCTTCGCCGCAACAGGCCTCGCCCTGGGAGCGTCAAGGCTTGCCGGTGCTGGCGTGTCTGGGCCTGACCTTCCTTTATCTGCTGGCGCCGCTGTTCTTCTTCGTTCAGGCCACGGCGATCAGTTGGGCACTGGCCGGGTTGGCGACGTTGTTTGTCGGCCTGCGAATTCAGTCGCGCACGTTCCTGTTCACCGCGTTTGCCGTGCAGTTACTCGGCGGCGCTTTGTTTCTGCTGCGTCTGCAAGGCGCGGGGGAAGATTCGGCGGCGGTGTTCAGCGCCGGTTGGAGCGGCTTGCTGAGCGCTTCGCTGATCGGTCTGGCGTTGATCGCCGGCATGCTGTTGGCGGCACGCGATGAGATGGTGCGCGGTGATGTGCGTCTGCTGCGCGGGCTGTCGGTGGTGTTGCTGGCCGGGTTGGTGCTGATCAATCTGGCGGTGCTGTTCGTGCTGCCGTGGCAGACCGCGAGTGCGGTGTGGGCCGCGAGTGGTTTGCTGATTATCTGGCTGAGTCTGTACCTCAAGCAGCGTGTGAGTTTTGTTTTTGGTCTGCTATTGCAGGTGATTGGCGGCGCGGCATTCTTGCTGGCCGGTCCGGAACTGCTCGGGCCGCTGTCCAGCGAAGGGCTGAAGCCTTTGGCCCATGGCGGATTCTGGACGCCGCTAGTGCTGGGGCTGGCGGCAATGATCGGTGCGTGGCGCCTGCAACTGGGCAATCACGCCTCGGCATTCGATGCGTTGAGTTTGCAGCGCTTGTCCGAAGTATTGCTGGTGTGGGGCGCGGGTTGGTGGGCGCTGGCTTGGATTAGCGAAGTATTGCGTTTTGCTGCTCCGAATCTGCAAGGCACGTTGTTGCTCTTTGTTGCAGCCGTAAGCGTGGGGTTGTGGACTGTGTTGTCGCTACGTTTGAAATGGCCGGCGCTGGGCTTGCTTTGCACCTTGCTGATTCCGGCGGCGGCTCTTGTGCTGTTCGGCGCGTGGCATTCGCGTTATCACCCGGCAGCTGACTTCGGCTGGCTGGCATGGGCGGCGATATTCGCCGTGCATTTCTTCAGCTTGCGACGCTTGGCGCCGATGCTGCCGGCGCGGGCCTTGAGCACGGCGCACGTGCTCGGCTGCTGGTTGCTGATCGGCGTGCTGGCGCTGGAATTGCGCTACGGCTTGCTGCTGTTGTCCGAGCAATACAACGCCTGGCGCTGGCTGGGCTGGGCGATTCTGCCGAGCGTTTATCTGCTGCTGGCGGCAGCACCGCGCAATTGGCCGTGGCCGGTGGCGGTATTCCCTCGCGAATACCGCTTGTATGCCGCCGCGCCGTTGGCGGTGTTGATGCTCGCGTGGTTCTGGCTGGCGAATGGCGTCAGCGATGGCAATGCCGAGCCACTTCCTTACGTGCCGCTGATCAATCCATTAGAGCTGGGTTTGTTGTTCGCCTTGTTCGGCGTTTATGTGTGGTCGCGCAGTGCGGTGTCGCAACTGTCGATTCGTCAGGACTACGCCGATTACGCGACGCAGCTGATCGCCGGGGTTTCGCTGTTCGCCTTCTGCACCGCACTGGTCACCCGCGCGGCTCACCACTGGGCGGGGATCCCGTTCGAACTGGATACACTGCTCGCCTCGATGCTGGTGCAGGCCGGGTTGTCCATTGTCTGGACGCTGATGGCGCTCGGCTTGATGATTGGCGGCCATCTGCGCCATCGTCGCGAAGTGTGGCTGATCGGCGCGGCGTTGATTGCGCTGGTGGTGGCCAAACTGATTTTTGTCGAACTGAGCAACCGTGGCGGCCTCGCCCGGATCGTCTCGTTTATCGGCGTCGGAGTGTTGCTGCTGGTGGTTGGCTATTTCGCGCCGCTGCCGCCCAAACGCGTCGACGCTGACCCGGCGGCGGACAAACCGGCCCCGGACACCGAAGGAGTTTCATCTTGAGTCGCATGCTGAATCTGGGTTGGTTGGCGTTGGGCGTGGTGATGGTGGCCGGCGCTCAGGAAAAACCGGCGGACTTCACCACGCAGGTGACGTTGTCGGTCAGTGGCAACGGCCCGTGGTACCGCCTCGAATTGCCGTTGAGCGTGCAATTGCAGGCACGCCAGACCGATCTCAGTGATCTGCGTGTGTTCAATGCCGCCGGCGAACCGCAGGCTTACGCCTTGGCGCGCGAGTCGGCGCAGACCCGCGACGACGGTCAGTTACATGAGGTGAAATGGTTCCCGCTGTACAACGCCGCTGACGCCAGCGAACGCGCGCCGAGCGTGCGTGTGCAAGCGACCACCAACGGCACATTGGTCGAGGTGCAGCCGTCCAGTCAGTTGGAGGCGGGAGAAGAGATTCTGCGCGGCTGGCTGTTGGATGCGAGTGCGATCAAGGCGCCGTTGCAGCAGTTGATCCTCGACTGGACCAGCGAGCGTGACGGTTTTCAGCGCTTCAGCATCGAGGCCAGTGACGACCTGCAACATTGGCAGCCATGGGGCGAAGGGCAGGTCGCACGGCTGACCTTTTCCGATGAGCGTATCGAGCAGCACGAAGTGACGTTGCCGGGGCAATCGGCGCGTTATGTACGGCTGTTGTGGGAGTCGCCGAACTCGGCACCGATCCTGACGGCGGCGCAACTGAAAAGCAGCGACCCGCGCGAATTGCCGCTGCCGTTGGTTTGGTCGCAGGCGCTGGCCGGCAGCAGCACCAAGGCCGGAGAATACACCTGGCAATTGCCGATGGGGCTGAATGTCGAGCGGGTGCAGGTTGAACTGAAACAGCCGAACAGTCTGGCGCCGGTGACGCTGGCCGGCCGTCGTGACAGCAGTTTGCCGTGGCAGGAGTTGAGCAGCGGTTTGCTCTATCGCCTGACGCAGAATGGCCAGGACGTGGTGCAGAACGAATTGCAGCTTTACGGGCAGACCGTGCAGCAGTTGAAGCTGACCGTGGATGAGCGCGGCGGTGGTCTCGGTGAGCAGGCGCCTAGCGTGAAGTACGCGGTGCGGGCGACGCAGGTGATTTTCCTTGCGCGGGGGGCGGGGCCGTACAGTCTGGCGTTGGGTAATCCGAGTGTGAAGACGGCGAATCTGCCGTTGGCGACGCTGATTCCGGATTTCAAACCGGAGAAACTGGCGGCATTGGGTAAAGCTGTGGTGCAGGGTGAGGCGGTGGCTACGCAGACTTCGACGGCGACCACAGCGGCGGTGGCGGAGACCAATTGGAAGAAGATTGGGTTGTGGGCTGTGTTGTTGCTGAGTGTGGTTTTTCTCGGGGCTATGGCGTTTAGCTTGTTGCGCAAGCCGCCTGGCAATTCCTGAAAAGGCGGGTGCTGCGCACCCGATCGCGAGCAGGCTCACTCCTACAGGGGATCGCATTTCTTCAGTTGGAATACCGTCAACTGTAGGAGCGAGCCTGCTCGCGAAAGCGGCGTGTCAGCCAATACATATTCCGAACTGATCAATTAACCCCGAGCCACACCCGTCCGATTTCCAACTACGCTAAACCCGCTACCTGAACTCTCCACCCACATTCACGTCTCATGCAGGCAATTACACCCCAACGCACGTTACCGGGCGTCTTCGCTCGCTACGTTTTCAGACTCCCTGTAAACTGCGCGGGTTTTTAGCCCCCCATTCCACCGGAGCCGTCCATGTCCCGCGTTACCCTGAGTCGCTATTTGATTGAGCAGACCCGCAGCAACAACACTCCTGCCGATCTGCGTTTCCTGATCGAAGTGGTGGCGCGTGCCTGCAAGGAGATCAACCACGCCGTGTCCAAAGGCGCCCTGGGTGGTGTTCTGGGCAGCATGGGCACTGAAAACGTTCAGGGCGAAGTGCAGAAGAAGCTCGACGTGATCTCCAACGAGATCCTGCTCGAAGCCAACGAATGGGGCGGTCACCTGGCCGGCATGGCGTCCGATGAAATTGACAATGCCTACCAGATCCCGGGCAAATACCCGAAAGGCGCGTACCTGCTGGTATTCGACCCACTGGACGGTTCGTCGAACATCGACATCAACGCCCCGGTCGGCACCATCTTCTCGGTCCTGCGTTGCCCGAACGAATACCTGAGCCAGAACGAGCCGCTGAACGAGAAAGCGTTCCTGCAGCCAGGCACCCAACAGGTTGCCGCCGGTTACGCGATCTACGGTCCACAGACCATGCTGATCCTGACCTTGGGCGACGGCGTCAAAGGCTTCACCCTCGACCGTGAAATGGGCAGCTTCGTGCTGACCCACGAAAACATCACCATTCCTGAATCGACCCAGGAATTCGCCATCAACATGTCCAACCAGCGTCACTGGGAAGCCCCGGTACAGCGCTACGTCGGCGAGCTGCTGGCCGGTGAAGAAGGTCCGCTGAAAAAGAACTACAACATGCGTTGGGTCGCGGCGATGGTTGCCGACGTACACCGCATCCTGACCCGTGGCGGTCTGTTCATGTACCCGCGCGACAGCCGTGAGCCTTCCAAGCCAGGCAAACTGCGTCTGATGTACGAAGCCAACCCGATGTCGTTCCTGGTGGAACAAGCGGGCGGCGCGTCCACCGACGGTCACCAGCGCATCCTCGACATTCAGCCAGAAGGCCTGCACCAGCGTGTCGCGGTGTTCCTCGGCTCGAAAGAAGAAGTCGCCCGCGCGACGGCCTACCACAAGGAATAAACCATGACCGCGCCCTGGCAGCCGTTGCTCGACTGGTGGTTCGGACAAGCCGAATCCCCCGACGAGATAGCGGCTGACAAGGGCAAGTTGTGGTTCGGTAAGCGAGACAGCCAAGACCTCGAAGCGCGTGAGCGTTTCGGGGTCTTTGTCGATCAGGCCCTGGCCGGCGAATTGACCGAGTGGACGCAACGTCCCGAAGGTTGGCTGGCGGTAGTGCTACTGCTCGATCAAATGCCGCGAATGATCTTTCGCGATACCCCTAAAGCGTTCTCCGGTGATCTGCGCGCGCAGAAACTCGTCGCCCAAGGCATTGCGGCGGATTTTGATCGGCAGTTGAAACCGATCCAGCGAGTGTTCATTTATCTGGTGTTCGAACACTGCGAAAACCTCGCGGTGCAGAATGAGGCGGTTTCCCGGTTTATCGAACTGGTGGCTGAACAGCCGGAAGCGCAGCGGGCGGTGTTTGCCGATAATCTGGATTATGCCGAGCGGCATCAGAAAGTGATTGCGCGGTTTGGCCGGTTTCCGCATCGCAATGCGGTGTTGGGGCGGGAGTCTACGGCGGAGGAGTTGGTGTTTCTTTCCGAACCGGGTTCGCGGTTCTGATCCCAAAAAAGATCGCAGCCTACGGCAGCTCCTACAGTGAACTCGATCTATGTAGGAGCTGCCGCAGGCTGCGATCTTTTGATCCTTAAATGCGGAAACTACCGACCAACTGCTTCAATCGCGCCGCCTGCTGCTCCAGATCCGAGCACGCCCGCAACGTTGCCTGCAAGTTCTCCACACCTTCCTGATTCAGCGTGTTGATCTCGTTGATATCGACATTGATCGACTCAACCACTGCCGTCTGCTCTTCAGTCGCCGTGGCTACCGACTGGTTCATCCCGTCGATCTCGCCGATACGCTGAGTCACGCTGCCCAGGCGCTCGCCGGCCTGGTTGGCGATGCCGACGCTGCTTTCGCTCTCGCGCTGGCTCTCGGTCATGATGCTGACCGCCTGACGCGCGCCGACTTGCAGCTCTTCGATCATCTTCTGCACTTGTTGCGCCGAATCCTGGGTGCGGTGCGCAAGGTTACGCACTTCATCGGCAACCACGGCAAAACCACGACCGGCTTCACCGGCACGCGCCGCTTCGATCGCGGCGTTGAGCGCGAGCAGGTTGGTCTGTTGGGAAATGCTGGTGATCACTTCGAGAATCTGGCCGATGTTCACCGTGTTGCTGTTCAGGGTTTCGATGTTGCCGCACGAATCGCTGATCTTCGCCGACAGCTGCTGCATGGCCTGAATGGTTTTATCCACAACCTGCTGACCGTCGACCGCGAGGCTGCGCGCATCGCTTGAATGCTGCGAGGCGAGGGCGGCGTTCTGGGCGATTTCCTGCGCGGCGGCGCCCAGCTGATTGATCGCGGCCGCGACGCTGTTGGTGCGCGAGGCTTGCTGATCGGAGTTGTACATCGACGAGTTCGACGCCGCAACGACGCGCAGGGCGACTTCGTTGACCTGGCCGGTGGCCGAGGACACTTCGCGGATCGAGGTGTGGATGCGCTCAACAAAACGGTTGAACGAAGTTCCCAGTGCGCCGAACTCGTCGTTGCCGTGAATCACCAGACGTTTGGTCAGGTCGCCTTCGCCTTCGGCGATGTCGTGCATGGCGCGACCCATGGTCAGCAGCGGTTGCATCAACACGCGGATGAGCATGCCGAGCAGCGCGATGATGATCACCACGGCAATGACCATGGCGATCAGCGCCGAGGTGCGGAATTCGCTGAGCATTGCGAACGCGGTGTCCTTGTCCAGCACCAGCGCCACGTACCAGTCAGCCGAAGGCACGCCGTTGATGTGGGTGAAGGAGATCAACTGGGTCTTGCCGTCGAACTCGACTTCTTTCAGGCCGGAACTGACTTTCGGCGCGCCATTCGGGTAGGCCTCGGCGAGGGTCTTGAGTACCAGTTTGCTGTCCGGGTGAATCAGGATCTTGCCATCGGCGCTGACGATGAACGCGTGGCCATGGCCGCCGAAGTTCAGCGAGTTGATGATCGCGCTGACGCTGGTCAGGTCGATATCAGCACCGGCGACGCCGAGCATCTGGCCTTGACGCTGTACCGGGGTGGCGACGGTGATCACCAGTTTGCCCGAGGATGCGGCGATGTACGGTTCGGTGACGATGGTCTGTTGTGCGCTGTTCGCTGCTTTGTACCAGCCACGGGCGCGTGGATCGTAATCGGGTGCGCGGTTGCCGGCGGGCACCGAGAACATCACGCCGTCGGCACCGCCGAAATAGCTGAGCTGGAAATTGCCGGTGTAGGCGGGCAGGTCGATGATGCGTTTCAGGCTGGCGGGGGCGTTACCGTCGACGGCCACTTGCTGCGACAGCGATTGCAGTAATTGAATGCGGCTTTCCAGCCAGGTCTGGATGTTGCTGGTGGTCAGGCTGCCCAGCTCCTGCATCGAGGCTTCGGTACTGCTGTTCAGGGCTTCGCGCTGTCGATAGTCGTTGAAGAAAATGAAACAGGCGAACGCAACGGCCACCACGAGGGCGGCAGCCAACAAGATCTTGTGGCTGAATTTCATGTTTCTGGTCATCGAATGAACTACCGCGAAGGGGCTGGTCAAGAAGGGGCGGCAATTTGCCACACTCGGGGGCTTTGCGCTGCTCTTATTTCGGCCGCGGAGCGCCAAAGATTAGGCGTCTTTGGCGAAAGGCGACGAAATGCGCAATAGCCGTACAAAGTGTCTGATTTACCGGCAAATGCCAGACGAGCGGAGTAACAAATAGCCATCCCAGCAGGGAACCAGACAGGGGTTTTCTCTTCTAAGCTTCTGGTTGGCGCCATGCCATCCCCCTTCCGTTCCAGGAGTTACACCATGTCGCTGCGATCTCTCGCCCTTCTGACGTTTTGCGTGCTGTTGGCCGCATGCAGCAAGGTCAATCAGGAAAACTACTCGAAGCTCTCGGCCGGCATGGCCAAGGCCGAGGTCGAGACTCTGCTCGGCAAACCGACTGATTGCTCGGGCGCGCTCGGTATGTCCAGTTGCACCTGGGGCGACAAGAACAGCTTTATCAGCGTGCAGTACGCCGGTGACAAAGTGCTGATGTTTTCCGGCCAAGGCCTGAAGTAAACCGGGGCTTCGCGCCCACGGAGAAGAAAAAATGAAGCGGTTATTGCTTGTCCTTTTTGCCGGCCTGGTACTGGCCGGCTGCGCCAGTTCCGGCGTCGACCCGTTGGCGCCGAAAACCGTCAGCAGCGTCAATCTCAAGCGTTATCAGGGCACCTGGTATGAACTGGCGCGCTTGCCGATGTACTTCCAGCGCAATTGCGCGCAGTCCGAAGCCCATTACACCCTCAAGCCTGACGGTAATGTCGCGGTGCTCAATCGCTGCCTGACCCCGGATTGGCAGTGGGAAGAAGTGAAGGGCACGGCTTCTCCACAGGTGCCGGGCAAGACCGATAAACTCTGGGTCGAGTTCGATACCTGGTTCTCGCGTCTGATTCCGGGTGTGGCGAAAGGCGAATACTGGGTGTTGTACGTCAGCGATGACTACAAGACTGCCATCGTCGGCGACCCGAGTCGCAAGTACATGTGGTTGCTGTCGCGCACGCCGACCGTCAACGGTGTGGTGCGTGAAGAGCTGCTGAGCAAGGCACGTCAGCAGGGCTATGACACGACGCGATTGATCTGGCGAGCGTCGGATCGGCAGATGGCCAAGACTTCAAACTAAAGACCACCACAAAACCAATGTAGGAGTGAGCCTGCTCGCGATAGCGTTGTGTCAGAACACAAATAAGTGACTGATACACCGCTATCGCGAGCAGGCTCACTCCTACATTTGGTTATGCGTCAGCCGAGAAGGTCACGCAGGACTTGGGTGAAGGCACGAGCGCTGTCCTCTTCCCCGGCATGCCGACCATCGCGCACCACCCACTGACCATTGACCAGAACATCGCGCACTTGGCGATCGCCACCGGCAAACAACCAGCGATTCAAAATCCCGTCACCCGTGGCCGTCGCCAGATACGGATCGCTGCCATCGAGCACAATCCAGTCCGCACGCTTGCCAACCTGCAGCGCACCAATCGGCTGGCCCAGCGCCTGCGCACCACCCTCCAGCGCCGCGTCATACAGCGTGCGCCCGACCATCGGCTGATCCGCGCCATACAAGCGATTGCGCCGCTGATCACGCAGACGCTGGCCGTATTCCAGCCAACGCAATTCTTCCACGACACTGAGCGACACATGGCTGTCGGAACCGATGCCCATACGTCCGCCCTGCGCGAGGAAATCCACAGCCGGAAAAATCCCGTCGCCCAGGTTCGCTTCGGTTGTAAGGCACAGGCCGGCGATGGCGCGACTCTTGGCCATCAACGTCACTTCTTCGGGATTGGCGTGAGTGGCGTGCACCAGACACCAGCGCTGATCGACTTCGGCGTTTTCATACAGCCATTGCAGCGGACGCCGACCGCTCCAGCTCAGGCAGTCGTCGACTTCTTTCTGTTGCTCGGCGATGTGGATGTGAATCGGGCATTGCTTGTCGCTGGCTGCCAACACTTCGTTGATCTGCTGCGGCGTGACCGCGCGCAACGAGTGGAAACACAGTCCCAGCGACTGCGCCTTCTGCTGCGCCAGCATTGGTTGCAGGCGCGATTGCAGATTCAGGTAGTTTTCGGTGCTGTTGATAAAGCGGCGCTGGCCATCGTTCGGCGTCTGGCCGCCGAAGCCTGAGTGGCTGTAGAGCACCGGCAGCAGGGTCAGGCCGATGCCGCTTTCACTCGCGGCCTGACTGATGCGCAACGCCAGCTCAGCCGGATCGGCATACGGCTGGCCATTGCTGTCGTGGTGCACGTAGTGAAACTCTGCAACGGATGTGTAACCAGCCTTGAGCATTTCGATATACAGCTGACGGGCAATGACACCGAGCTGATCCGGGCTGATTTTTCCGACGAGCCGATACATCAGATCGCGCCACGTCCAGAAACTGTCGTTCGGATTGCCGGCCACTTCGGCCAGCCCTGCCATCGCACGCTGGAAGGCGTGGGAGTGCAGATTGGGCATCCCCGGCAGCAACGGGCCGCTCAGCCGTTCGGCGCCATCTGCGGTGGAATCGGCCTGGATTCGGGTCAGCAGGCCATCGGCGCTGACCTCAAGACGTACATTGTTGGCCCATCCGTTAGGCAGCAGCGCGCGTTCGGCAAAGAAGGCGGACATGGTTCAGCACCCCATCGTGTGTTATTTGTATATACATATACAGACGTTTGCCTGCCCGGTAAACTCCGGCAAGCTAGCCACTTTCATCCAAAGAACAGGGATCAACCGTGCCGACTCCGCCTCCAGTCTCCCCGTTGGCCGCGAACATGGGCGACAGTCCGGCGCCCTTGTACGCCCGCGTCAAACAGATGATCACCCAGCAGATCGACAGCGGAAACTGGCCGCCGCACTACCGCGTGCCGTCCGAGAGCGAGCTGGTCAATCAACTCGGTTTCAGCCGTATGACCATCAACCGTGCGTTGCGCGAAATGACTGCCGACGGCCTGTTGGTGCGCATGCAAGGTGTCGGCACGTTTGTCGCTGAACCGAAAAGCCAGTCCGCGCTGTTCGAAGTGCACAACATCGCCGACGAAATCGCTTCCCGTGGCCATCGCCACACCTGCCAGGTGATCACCCTCGAAGAAGAGGCCGCCGGTTCCGAGCGCGCACTGGCGCTGGACATGCGTGAAGGGCAGAAGGTCTTCCACTCGCTGATCGTGCATTACGAAAACGACATTCCGGTGCAAATCGAAGACCGTTTCGTCAACGCGCTGGTCGCGCCGGAATATCTCAAGCAGGACTTCACCCTGCAAACGCCTTACGCCTATCTCAATCAGGTCGCGCCGCTGACCGAGGGCGAGCACGTGGTTGAAGCGATTCTGGCCGAGCCCTCGGAGTGCAAGTTGCTGCAGATTGAGATGGGTGAGCCGTGCTTGCTGATTCGTCGCCGCACGTGGTCGGGGCGTCAGCCGGTGACCGCTGCACGTTTGATTCATCCGGGTTCTCGTCATCGTCTGGAAGGGCGGTTCCATAAATAGAGAGCATAAATGAGTGCACTTAAGGTTTTACGCGCTGAAGGCTACCCGCGCATGCCGTGGAAAAACGGCGGAGGCAGCACTGAAGAAATTACCCGTGATGCAGGTGCAGGGCTGGACGGTTTTGGCTGGCGCCTGTCGATTGCCGACATCGCCGAGTCCGGCGGTTTCTCGACCTTCGCCAGTTACCAGCGAGTGATTACGGTATTGCAAGGTGACGGCATGACCCTGTGCGTTGATGGCGACGATACGCGGCCGCTGTTACCGCTCGACCCGTTTGCCTTCAGCGGTGAAAGCCAGGTGTCGTGCACGCTGCTCGGCGGTGCGATTCGCGACTTCAACCTGATCTATGCACCGCAGCGTTACAGCGCGCGGTTGCAGTGGTTTGAAGGTGAGCAGCGGTTTTTCAGCTCGGCGGGAACGGTGTTGGTGTTCAGTGTCAGTGAGTTGCTGGAAGTCCGGATCGGTGACAGTGTTTCGCAGCTGGGGGGACATGATTGTCTGCAGCTGGACGGTAACAGTGGGTTGGTCGAAGTCTTCACTAATGCCGCTTGCTGCGTGATCGAGCTGACTGCGCGCTGATTCAATAATCTTAAAAGATCGCAGCCTTCGGCAGCTCCTACATTGGGATTGATGCACACCCTGTAGGAGCTGCCGAAGGCTGCGATCTTTTGCTTTTGGGGTGTTCCCAACCCACGCACCAACTTGTTACCGAACGCCCCAGCGTGGCGCAAAACCGCGCTCACCCAACCATGCCCCGACCGCACAAAATCTCTCCGCGAAAAATTTCATCAACGCCAGAACCCTCGATTCAGGCGCTCTCCAGCCCTGCCCGCAATTTTTCTTGAACGCCCCTCCCACAAGTTGGCCGCTCGATTGCATATGCTTGTATGTACAAGTAAAGACGTATGCGTATGAGTCGCTCGAGACTCTCCGCAGCGTCCACTGATTCGCTTGTCGCGCAGCGAAGCGCACAGGCTGCTTGCCCACTGCCAGGGTTGGTTTGAATTGATCGCTGAGGAGTCTTTTTCGTGACTGACAATAAGCCTACAAAGTTTCGCAACGTTGAGATCCGCGCTGCCCGCGGCAACAAGCTGACCGCCAAGAGCTGGCTGACCGAAGCGCCGCTGCGCATGCTGATGAACAACCTCGACCCGGAAGTCGCCGAGAACCCGAAAGAGCTGGTGGTTTACGGTGGTATCGGTCGCGCCGCGCGTAACTGGGAGTGCTACGACAAGATCGTCGAGAGCCTGACCAATCTGAATGACGACGAGACCCTGCTGGTGCAATCCGGCAAGCCGGTCGGCGTGTTCAAGACCCACAGCAACGCCCCGCGCGTACTGATCGCCAACTCCAACCTCGTCCCACACTGGGCGAGCTGGGAGCACTTCAACGAACTCGACGCCAAAGGCCTGGCCATGTACGGCCAGATGACCGCCGGCAGCTGGATCTACATCGGCAGCCAAGGCATCGTTCAAGGCACCTACGAAACCTTCGTTGAAGCCGGTCGCCAGCACTACAACGACAACCTCACCGGCAAGTGGGTATTGACCGCTGGCCTCGGTGGCATGGGCGGCGCGCAACCTCTGGCGGCAACCCTGGCGGGCGCTTGCTCGCTGAACATCGAATGCCAACAAGTGAGCATCGATTTCCGTCTGAAAAGCCGTTACGTCGACGAGCAAGCCAAAGACCTCGACGACGCCCTGGCGCGCATCGACAAGTACACCAAAGAAGGCAAAGCGATCTCCATCGCGCTGCTGGGTAACGCCGCAGAAATTCTCCCGGAACTGGTCAAGCGTGGCGTGCGCCCGGACATGGTCACCGACCAGACCAGCGCCCACGATCCGCTCAACGGTTACCTGCCAGCCGGCTGGACCTGGGACGAATACCGCGCCCGCGCCAAGACCGAACCGGCCGCCGTAATCAAAGCCGCCAAGCAGTCTATGGCCGTACACGTCAAAGCCATGCTGGAATTCCAGAAGCAAGGCATTCCAACCTTCGACTACGGCAACAACATCCGTCAGATGGCCCAGGAAGAGGGCGTCGAAAACGCCTTCGATTTCCCCGGTTTCGTACCGGCTTACATCCGTCCGCTGTTCTGCCGTGGCATCGGCCCGTTCCGTTGGGCTGCACTGTCGGGTGATCCGCAAGACATCTACAAAACCGACGCCAAGGTCAAAGAACTGATCCCGGACGACGCGCACCTGCACAACTGGCTGGACATGGCCCGCGAGCGCATCAGCTTCCAGGGTCTGCCGGCACGTATCTGCTGGGTCGGCCTGGGCCTGCGCGCCAAGCTCGGTCTGGCCTTCAACGAGATGGTTCGTAGCGGCGAGCTGTCGGCGCCGATCGTGATCGGTCGCGACCACCTCGACTCCGGCTCGGTCGCCAGCCCGAACCGTGAAACCGAATCGATGCAGGACGGCTCCGACGCCGTGTCCGACTGGCCTCTGCTCAACGCTCTGCTCAATACCGCGAGCGGCGCGACCTGGGTTTCCCTGCACCACGGCGGCGGCGTCGGCATGGGCTTCTCGCAGCACTCGGGCATGGTGATTGTCTGCGACGGTACCGACGAAGCGGCCGAGCGCATTGCGCGGGTGCTGCACAACGACCCGGCGACCGGTGTCATGCGTCACGCCGATGCCGGCTACCAGATCGCCATCGACTGCGCCAAGGAACAGGGCCTGAACCTGCCGATGATTACCGGAAAGTAATGCTTTCCCCTGTAGGAGTGAGCCTGCTCGCGATGAGGCCGGCACAATCAGCAAATGTGCTGACTGACACACCGCCATCGCGAGCAGGCTCACTCCTACAAAAGCAAAAGCCAAAAAAGAACAAAACCCGGAACAATCCACAGAGGTTGAATCATGGCTGTCAACACCGATCGTGCAGGCAACAAACCGTTGATCGAAAGGCGTTCGATCGACTACATCCCGGAAGCGGAAAGACACGGTCGTCTGTTTAGCCAGTTCACCCTGTGGATGGGTGCCAACCTGCAAATCACCGCGATTGTCACCGGGGCCTTGGCCGTGGTGCTCGGTGGTGATGTGTTCTGGTCGTTGATCGGTCTGTTGATCGGCCAATTGCTCGGCGGCGGGGTGATGGCGCTGCATGCCGCGCAAGGGCCGAAACTGGGCTTGCCGCAGATGATCTCCAGCCGTGTGCAGTTTGGCGTTTACGGCGCGGCAATCCCGATCGTGCTGGTGTGCCTGATGTACCTGGGCTTCACCGCGACGGGCACGGTACTTTCCGGCCAGGCGCTGGGTCAGTTGTTTAACGTCAGCGACAGCGTCGGCATCCTGATTTTTGCCAGCGTCATCGTGCTGGTCACGGTGCTCGGCTATCGGGTGATCCACTGGATCGGCCGTGTCGCCAGCGTCATTGGCGTGATCGCTTTCGTCTTCCTGTTCTGGCGGCTGATGAGCCAGACCGACGTCGGCGCACTTCTGCAAATCCGTCATTTCAGCTGGAGCAGCTTCCTGCTCGCGGTGTCGCTCGCGGCCTCCTGGCAGATCGCGTTCGGCCCTTACGTGGCTGACTATTCCCGTTACCTGCCGAGCAACACCTCGGCAGTCAAAACCTTCTTTGCCGCCGGTGCCGGTTCAGTGGTCGGCGCGCAAGTGGCGATGATCCTCGGGGTGTTCGCGGCGGCTTCGGCCAACGGCCAATTCGCCGGTCACGAAGTCGCCTACATCGTCGGTCTGGGCGGCACCGGTGCTACCGCAGCGCTGCTGTATTTCAGCATCGCATTCGGCAAGGTGACCATCTCGACGCTGAACTCCTACGGCAGCTTCATGTGCATCGCGACCATCATCAGTGGTTTCAAAGGCCATCTGACCGTTACGCGTATGCAGCGTCTGGTGTTCGTGCTGGTGATCGTCGGTGCAGCGACCTTGATCGCCTTGCTCGGTCAGCACTCGTTCCTCGGTGCGTTCAAGTCTTTCATCCTGTTCCTGCTCGCCTTCTTCACCCCGTGGAGCGCGATCAACCTGGTGGATTACTACTGCATCACCCGTGAGCGTTACGACGTGCCGGCGCTGGCCGATCCGAACGGTCGCTACGGTCGGTGGAACCTGCTCGGCATCAGCGTCTATGTGTTCGGTGTGCTGGTGCAGCTGCCGTTCATCTCCACCAAGTTCTACACCGGCCCGCTGGTGGCGGCCCTCGGTGATGTGGATATTTCCTGGATCATCGGTCTGCTGCTGCCCGCCGCTGTGTATTACGTGTGCGCCAAAAAATGGCACAGCCCAGTGCCCGATCAACTGATTCTGCCGGTCGAGCAGAACAGCGTTGTACAACCTAAAACAAGCGGGGCCGGTCGCGCTGCGGCGCAGGCCTGATTGGACGTGGACAGGGCTGGATGCCTCTTGACTGCCGTAAGCCAATTCATGATTAGGAGCGTCACAACAATGAAATCGAACAAGACCCTGCTGACCACATTGCTGTCCATGGGCCTGCTGGCCAGTGCCGGTGCGACCCAAGCTGCTGGCTGGTGCGAATCGGGCAAACCGGTGAAGTTCGCCGGGCTGAACTGGGAAAGCGGCATGCTGCTGACCGACGTGCTGCAAGTGGTGCTGGAAAAAGGTTACGACTGCAAGACCGACAGCCTGCCGGGCAACTCCATCACCATGGAAAACGCCCTGAGCAGCAACGATATTCAAGTGTTCGCCGAAGAGTGGGTAGGCCGCAGCGAGGTCTGGAACAAGGCCGAGAAGGCCGGCAAAGTCGTCGGTGTCGGCGCACCTGTGGTGGGCGCTGTCGAAGGCTGGTACGTGCCGCGTTACGTGATCGAAGGCGACGCCAAGCGCAAGCTGGAAGCCAAAGCCCCGGACTTGAAAAACATCGCTGACCTGGGCAAATACGCCGCCGTGTTCAAGGACGCCGAAGAGCCTTCCAAAGGGCGTTTCTACAACTGCCCGGCCGGCTGGACCTGCGAGCTCGATAACAGCGAAATGCTGAAAAGCTACGGCCTGGAAAGCAGCTACACCAACTTCCGTCCGGGCACCGGCCCGGCGCTGGATGCGGCGGTGCTGTCGAGCTACAAGCGTGGCGAGCCGATCCTGTTCTACTACTGGTCGCCAACCCCGCTGATGGGCCAGGTGGATCTGGTCAAACTGGAAGAAAAACCGGGCGTCGACAAGTCCGTGAGCATCAAGGTCGGCCTGTCGAAAACCTTCCACGACGAAGCCCCGGAACTGGTCGCCGTACTGGAAAAGGTCAATCTGCCGATCGACCTGCTGAACCAGAATCTGGGCCGCATGGCCAAGGAACGTATCGAGTCGCCAAAACTGGCGAAAATCTTCCTCAAGGAACATCCTGAGGTCTGGCATGCGTGGGTCAGTGCAGACGCAGCCAAGAAAATCGACGCGGCGCTGTAGGTCGATACCTCCCGGTCAACCGTGAGGCTGGCCGGGAGATATGCCGTAAACGCTTGATTGAGATTGCTGATTGAGAGCCGCTTATGTTTCCCGAAAGCTTTACCTTTTCCATCGCCGACTGGGTCAACGGTTGGGTCGATTCGCTGGTCACCAACTACGGTGATGTGTTCCGCCACATCTCCGATACGCTGCTGTGGGCCATCGTCAACCTCGAAGGCCTGCTGCGTGCGGCGCCGTGGTGGCTGATGCTGGCGATCGTCGGTGTGGTTGCCTGGCACGCCACGCGCAAAGTCGTGACCACGGCGGTCATCGTCGGTCTGCTGTTCCTCGTCGGCGCCGTTGGCTTGTGGGACAAGCTCATGCAGACGCTGGCGCTGATGATGGTCGCGACGATCATTTCGGTGCTGATCGGCATCCCGCTGGGGATTCTCTCGGCGCGCAGCAATCGCCTGCGTTCGGTGTTGATGCCGCTGCTCGACATCATGCAGACCATGCCGAGTTTCGTGTACCTGATCCCGGTGTTGATGCTGTTCGGTCTGGGCAAGGTCCCGGCGATTTTCGCCACGGTGATTTACGCTGCGCCACCGCTGATTCGCCTGACCGATCTGGGCATTCGCCAGGTTGACGGCGAAGTGATGGAAGCGATCAACGCGTTCGGCGCCAACCGCTGGCAGCAACTGTTCGGTGTGCAACTGCCGCTGGCCCTGCCGAGCATCATGGCCGGGATCAACCAGACCACCATGATGGCCCTGTCGATGGTGGTGATCGCCTCGATGATCGGCGCCCGTGGCCTCGGTGAAGATGTGCTGGTGGGGATTCAGACCCTCAACGTCGGACGTGGCCTCGAGGCTGGTCTGGCGATCGTGATTCTCGCAGTGGTCATCGACCGCATTACTCAGGCATACGGTCGGCCACGGCATGAGGTGAGCAAATGAGCAACACAACCGTGAGCAAGATCGAAGTCAAAAACGTCTTCAAGATTTTCGGCAACCGCGCCAAGGATGCATTGGCCATGGTCGGTCAGGGCAAAACCAAGGATCAGGTGCTGAGCGAGACCGGTTGCGTGGTCGGCGTTAATGATCTGTCGCTGAGCATCGGCACTGGCGAGATCTTCGTGATCATGGGCCTGTCCGGCTCCGGCAAGTCGACGCTGGTGCGCCACTTCAACCGGCTAATCGACCCCACCAGCGGCGCGATCCTCGTCGACGGTGTGGACATCCTGCAATACGACATGGACGCCCTGCGCGAATTTCGCCGGCACAAGATCAGCATGGTGTTCCAGAGCTTCGGCCTGTTGCCGCACAAGACTGTGCTCGACAACGTCGCCTACGGCCTGAAAGTCCGTGGCGAGAGCAAGCAAATGTGCTCGGAACGCGCGCTGCACTGGATCAACACCGTCGGCCTCAAAGGCTATGAAAACAAATACCCGCACCAGCTCTCCGGCGGCATGCGTCAGCGTGTCGGTTTGGCCCGTGCTTTGGCGGCGGACACCGACATCATCCTCATGGATGAGGCGTTCAGTGCCCTGGATCCGTTGATCCGCGCCGAGATGCAGGACCAGTTGCTGGAGCTGCAAAAGACCTTGCACAAGACCATCGTCTTTATCACTCACGATCTTGATGAGGCGGTGCGTATTGGTAACCGGATTGCGATTCTCAAGGATGGGCGACTGATTCAGGTGGGCACGCCGAGAGAGATCCTGCATTCGCCGGCGGATGAGTATGTTGACCGGTTCGTGCAGCGGCGGGCTGCGGTGGTTTAGAGAGATTTGTGTTGGCTGGGCTGGCCTCATCGCGAGCAGGCTCACTCCTACAGTTGGAATGCGTACCCCTGTAGGAGTGAGCCTGCTCGCGATAGCGTCGGTGATGCTGCATCAATGTTCGAATGAGGTTAATGATGTCCCAGGCTGAAAAAATCGTTATCACCGGCGCCCCTCTGCGTTGGCAGGACGTGGTCGCTGTCGCCCGTCACGGCGCGCATCTCGAGCTGTCCAGCGACACCTGGGCGCGCATCGAAAATGCGCAAGCCATCGTCCAGCGCATCGTCGCAAGCGGCGAACGTGCCTATGGCGTCAACACCGGCCTGGGCGGTTTGTCCAACGTTTCCCTAAAAGACGTACAGCTGAGCCAGCTCTCGCGCAACACCTTGCTCAGCCACGCCTGCGGCGTCGGCCCGGTACTCGCCGACGAGCAGACCCGCGCGATCATCTGCGCGGCGATCCACAATTACAGCCACGGCAAATCCGGCATTCACCGCCGTGTCGTCGAAGCGCTGCTGGCGCTGCTCAATCGCGGCATCACTCCGCAAGTGCCATCGCAAGGTTCGGTGGGTTACCTGACGCACATGGCGCACATCGGCATCACGTTGCTCGGCGTTGGCAATGTCAGCTATCGCGGGCAGATTATTTCCGCACAGCAAGCATTGGCCGAAGAAGGCCTGCAACCGGTGCAACTCGGCGCGAAGGACGGCTTGTGCCTGGTCAACGGCACGCCGTGCATGACCGGTCTCAGCTGTCTGGCGATTGCCGATGCGACGCGGCTGGTGCAGTGGGCCGACGTCATCGGTGCCATGAGTTTCGAAGCGCAGCGCGGCCAGATCGATGCGTTCGACGCCGAGATCATCGCGCTGAAACCGCACCCCGGCATGCAGCAGGTCGGCGTCAATCTGCGCGCCTTGCTCGATGGCAGTGAAGTGATTGCGTCAAGCAAAGGCATTCGCACTCAGGATGCGCTGAGCATTCGTTCGATTCCGCAGGTGCATGGCGCGGCGCGGGATCAACTGGAGCATGCGATCAAACAGGTCGAGGCCGAACTCAATGGCTGCACCGACAACCCGCTGTTGCTCGGCACGCCGGACAACTTCCGGGTGATGTCGCAAGCCAACCCGCACGGGCAATCGGTGGCGATGGCGGCCGATTTGCTGGCGATTGCCATGGCCGAAATCGGCTCGATCGCCGAGCGTCGCCTCGACCGGCTGGTGAACCCGCATGTCAGCGGTCTGCCGGCATTTCTGGTGGCCAATCCGGGGGTGAACTCGGGGATGATGATCGTCCAGTACGTCGCTGCGTCACTGTGTGCGGAGAACCGCCAATTGGCGCAACCAGCGGTGCTCGATAACTACATCACCTCGGGCCTGCAGGAAGACCATTTGAGCATGGGCACCAACGCTGCGCTGAAGCTGCACCGCGCGTTGGAAAACTGCACGCAAATCCTCGCCATCGAGTATCTGTTGGCGGCGCAGGCGTTTGAATTCCTCAAGGAACAACGCTTTGGCATGGGCACTGACCGCGCGTGGCGACTGCTGCGCGAAACGGTTCCGGCCTACGATCAGGATCGCTGGCTGGCGCCGGATATTGCCGCCGCTGCGAGCGTGTTGAAAAAGCCGAATCTGCTGCACAGCGTTCTATCGAATTTGCATTGAAAAACTACCCTGCCAGCGTGCCAAGGCGCCGGATGCCCACAAGGCTGAAAGCGACGGATAACGGAATGCTCCGGAGCGAATGGCAAGTTAATAACAAACTCTCAAAAGGAGCATTTAAATGACTGCGCTGAACCTGATTCCCGGCCAACTGAGCCTGGCCCAACTGCGTGACGTCTACCAGAACCCGGTCAAGCTGACGCTCGACAACAGCGCATCGCAGCAGATCGAAGCCAGCGTTGCCTGCGTCGAGCAGATCCTCGCCGAGAACCGCACCGCGTACGGCATCAACACCGGTTTCGGCCTGCTGGCCTCGACACGCATCGCCAGCGAAGACCTGGAAAACCTCCAGCGTTCGCTGGTGTTGTCCCACGCTGCGGGCGTTGGCGTGCCGATCAGCGATGAGCTGGTAAGGCTGATCATGGTGCTCAAGGTCAACAGCCTCAGCCGTGGTTTCTCCGGCATCCGTCGCGTGGTGATCGATGCGCTGATCGCGCTGATCAATGCCGAGGTTTATCCGCATATTCCGCTGAAAGGTTCGGTGGGCGCTTCGGGTGATCTCGCGCCGTTGGCGCATATGTCGCTGGTGCTGCTGGGTGAGGGCAAGGCGCGCTACAAGGGTGAGTGGATGGAAGCCACTGAAGCGCTGAAGGTTGCGGGTCTGACGCCGCTGACTTTAGCGGCTAAAGAAGGTCTGGCGCTGCTCAACGGGACTCAGGTTTCCACGGCGTTCGCCCTGCGTGGTTTGTTTGAAGGTGAAGACTTGTTCGCTGGCGCATTGACGCTGGGTGGTCTGACGGTTGAAGCGGTGCTGGGTTCGCGCTCGCCGTTCGACGCACGCATTCACGCGGCGCGTGGCCAGAAAGGTCAGATCGATGCGGCTGCGGCTTATCGTGATCTGCTCGGTGAGCGCAGCGAAGTGTCCGACTCGCATCAGAATTGCGAGAAGGTTCAGGATCCGTACTCGCTGCGTTGCCAGCCGCAAGTCATGGGCGCCTGCCTGACCCAGTTCCGTCAGGCCGCTGAAGTGCTCGCGGTTGAAGCCAACGCCGTTTCTGATAACCCGCTGGTATTTGCCGCTGAAGGCGACGTGATTTCCGGCGGCAACTTCCACGCCGAACCGGTGGCCATGGCCGCTGACAATATGGCATTGGCCATCGCCGAAATTGGCTCGCTGAGCGAACGTCGTATCTCGCTGATGATGGACAAGCACATGTCGCAACTGCCGCCGTTCCTCGTCGCCAATGGCGGGGTGAACTCCGGCTTCATGATTGCTCAAGTAACCGCTGCGGCACTGGCCAGCGAAAACAAGGCGTTGTCGCATCCGCATTCGGTGGACAGTTTGCCGACTTCGGCTAACCAGGAAGACCACGTTTCGATGGCGCCTGCTGCGGGCAAGCGATTGTGGGAAATGGCTGAAAACACTCGCGGGATTCTCGCGGTGGAGTGGCTGGCAGCGGTGCAGGGGCTGGATCTGCGTAACGGTCTGAAAACTTCGGCGAAGCTGGAACAGGCGCGGGCGATTTTGCGCAAGGAAGTGCCGTTCTATGAGAAGGACCGCTTCTTTGCGCCGGACATCAATGCGGCGACTGAGTTGCTGGCTTCGCGGTGTTTGACTCAGCTTGTTTCGGCGAAATTGCTGCCTAGTTTGTAAGTGTGTTTTCAGGCGAAGTTCTGTTGTTAGTGAAATCGATCCCCCTCACCCCAGCCCTCTCCCCCAGGGGGGAGAGGGGGAAGGGAGCCGATCTTCATGGTTTTCAAAGCCTGAGTTCGGCTCAAGATTTTCAGGTCGATGTACCTCGACAGAACAACCCGGTCAGTTCTTCTTCTCCTGGGAGTGAGAGGGGGAAGGGAGCCGATCTTCATGGTTTTCAAAGCCTGAGTTCGGCTCGAGATTTTCAGGTCGCTGTACCTCGACAGAACAACCCGGTCAGTTTTTTTTCTTCCGTGTGAGAGAGATTGAAAGGGAGCCGGTCTCGGTGAGCTTCAAGGCCTGAGTTCGGCACAGAAATTCCAGGTCGGCGTACCTCGACAGAACAACCCGGTCAGTCCCCTCTCCCTCCGGGAGAGGGCTAGGGTGAGGGGCTTTTGAAGGTCACCCACCAAACCAACCCCAACGGAGGCCAACAGTGAAAACCCTCTGGCAACACTGCCACGTCGCAACCATGGCGCAAGGCGTCTACTCGATCATCGAGGATGCGGCCATCGTGACGTCCGGTGCGCTCATCGAGTGGATCGGCCCGCGCAATCAATTGCCCTCCGGTGAATACCCGGCGGTCAACGACCTGCAAGGCGCATGGGTCACCCCCGGCCTGATCGACTGCCACACCCACACGGTGTTCGGCGGCAACCGCAGCGGCGAATTTGAAAAGCGTCTGCAAGGTGTCAGCTATGCGGAAATCGCGGCATCCGGCGGTGGCATCGCCAGCACCGTGCGCGCGACACGCGAAGCGACCGAAGACGAACTGTTCGCCAGCGCCGCCAAACGCCTGAAGAGCCTGATGCGCGACGGTGTGACCACGGTCGAGATGAAGTCCGGCTACGGCCTCGATCTGGTCAACGAGCGCAAAATCCTTCGGGTCATCCGTCGTCTGCAGAAAGAGCTGCCGATCAGCGTGCGCAGCACCTGTCTGGCCGCCCACGCGCTGCCGCCTGAGTACAAGGATCGCGCCGACGATTACATCGATCTGGTCTGCAACGAAATGCTCCCCGCGCTCGCCGCCGAAGGTTTGGTCGACGCCGTGGACGCGTTCTGTGAATACCTGGCGTTCTCGCCGGAGCAAGTCGAACGCGTGTTCATCGCCGCGCAAAAACTCGGCCTGCCAGTGAAACTGCATGCCGAACAATTGTCCTCGCTGCACGGCTCCAGCCTCGCCGCGCGCTACAAGGCGTTGTCTGCCGATCACTTGGAGTTCATGGACGAAGCCGATGCCATCGCCATGGCCGAAGCCGATACCGTCGCGGTGCTGCTGCCGGGCGCGTTCTACTTCCTGCGCGAAACCCAGTTGCCGCCAATGGACGCTCTGCGCAAGCACAAGGTGAAGATCGCCATCGCCAGCGACCTCAACCCCGGCACCTCGCCGGCGCTGTCATTGCGGCTGATGTTGAACATGGCCTGCACCTGCTTCCGCATGACCCCGGAAGAAGCCCTGGCCGGGGCGACGATTCACGCTGCGCAAGCGCTGGGAATGGCCGATACCCACGGCTCGCTGGAAGTCGGCAAGGTCGCGGATTTCGTTGCCTGGCACATCGATCGCCCGGCGGATCTGGCCTATTGGCTGGGTGGCGATCTGGACAAACGCGTCGTGCGTCACGGCGTCGAATCAAGTCTGTAGGAGAGCGGTTGTGGATAAGGTTTTGAACTTCAAACAAGGTCGTGTGCCGTTGCTGATCAGCATGCCGCATGCCGGTGTGCGGCTGACCCCGGTGGTCGAGGCGGGACTGATCGCGGACGCGAAAAGCCTGCCGGACACCGACTGGCACATTCCGCAGCTCTACGACTTCGCTGAAGAACTTGGCGCCAGTACCCTGGCCGCTGAGTATTCGCGTTTTGTTATCGACCTGAATCGTCCGTCCGACGATAAGCCGTTGTACGCCGGCGCCACCACCGGGCTCTATCCGGCGACCCTGTTCGATGGCATTCCGTTGTTCAGGGAGGGGCTGGAGCCGTCGAAAGAAGAGCGCGCGACTTACCTTGAACAGATCTGGACGCCGTATCACCGCACCCTTCAGGAAGAGCTGGCGCGGCTGAAGGCCGAGTTCGGTTATGCACTGCTGTTCGATGCGCACTCGATCCGCTCGATCATCCCGCACCTGTTCGACGGCAAACTGCCGGACTTCAACCTCGGTACCTTCAACGGCGCCAGTTGTGATCCGCAGTTGGCGACACAGCTGGAAGCGATCTGCGCACGCCACGGCAATTACACACACGTGCTCAACGGCCGCTTCAAGGGCGGCCATATCACCCGTCATTACGGCAACCCGGCCGAGAACATTCACGCCGTGCAGCTGGAGTTGTGCCAGAGCACCTACATGGAAGAGTTCGAACCGTTCCGCTACCGCGCGGATCTGGCCGAGCCAACGCGGGTGGTGCTCAAAGAGTTGCTGCAGGGCTATCTGGCCTGGGGCCAAAAACACTACGCACAAAAATAACGCCTAGCGCCCAACCCTTGTAGGAGTGAGCCTGCTCGCGATAGCGGTGTGTCAGTCGCTGAAATATTGTCTGAATCAACGCCATCGCGAGCAGGCTCACTCCTACAGGGTTTTTGTGCGCAGCACCCTCTGCCTACAAGGCTGAAAAATTGTGAGTGACCTGGAGCATGCTCATTGACGTAAATCGGGTTTATGATGCCCAACGGCAGAATAATAGAAGTCCCCCCAGGGATGACCTCGACCCCTTACGGAGCGCGCAATGCAGACTTTGTTTCCGCAGATCAAACCTCACGCCCGGCACGATCTGGCTGTCGATGACACCCATACGCTGTACGTCGACGAAAGCGGTTCACCGGAGGGTTTGCCGGTTGTGTTCATTCACGGCGGCCCCGGCGCCGGTTGCGACGCGCAGAGCCGTCGCTATTTCGATCCGAACCTCTATCGCATTGTCACCTTCGACCAGCGCGGCTGCGGACGCTCCACGCCGCACGCCAGCCTGGAAAACAACACCACTTGGGATCTGGTCGCCGACCTTGAGCGCATCCGCAAACACCTGGGCATCGACAAATGGGTGTTGTTTGGCGGCTCATGGGGCTCGACCCTGGCGCTGGCTTACGCGCAAACCCACCCTGAGCGTGTGCACGGTCTGATCCTGCGCGGGATTTTTCTCTGCCGCCCGCAGGAAATCGAGTGGTTCTATCAGGCCGGTGCCAGCCGACTGTTCCCCGATTACTGGCAGGACTACATCGCGCCGATTCCGCTGGACGAGCGCGACGACCTGCTCAGCGCTTTCCACAAGCGTCTGACCGGCAACGACCAGATCGCCCAGATGCACGCGGCCAAAGCCTGGTCGACCTGGGAAGGGCGCACCGCGACCCTGCGGCCGAACCCGCTGGTGGTCGATCGCTTCTCCGAGCCGCAGCGCGCACTGTCGATCGCGCGGATCGAATGTCATTACTTCACCAACAATGCCTTTCTTGAGCCGAACCAGTTGATTCGTGACATGGGCAAGATCGCTCATTTGCCGGGCGTGATCATTCACGGTCGCTACGACGTGATCTGCCCGCTCGACAACGCCTGGGAACTGCATCAAGCCTGGCCGAACAGCGAACTGCAGGTGATCCGCGACGCCGGCCACGCCGCGTCTGAACCGGGCATTACCGATGCACTGGTGCGTGCTGCGGGCAACATGGCCCAGCGCCTGCTCGATCTGCCGCCCGAAGAAGCATGAAGGGGCTTATACAGCGCGTTCGCGGTGCGCGTGTCGAAGTCGCGGGCGAGGTAGTCGGGGCGGTCGATCAAGGTTTGTTGGTGCTGGTGGCGGTAGAACCCGACGACACGCGTGTCAGCGCCGACAAACTTCTGCATAAGCTGCTTAACTATCGTGTATTCAGTGACGCGGAGGGCAAGATGAACTTGTCCCTCGCCGATGTCGGCGGTGGGTTGCTGCTGGTCTCTCAGTTCACCCTCGCGGCCGACACCAAAAGCGGGTTGCGCCCGAGCTTTTCGACGGCCGCGCCTCCGGCCTTGGGCGAGGAATTGTTCGACTATCTATTAAGCAGTGCGAAACAGGTGCATGGCACTGTGGCATCAGGTAGATTCGGCGCCGATATGCAGGTGCATTTGGTCAACGATGGCCCGGTTACCTTTTTGTTACAGACCTGAAAGCGCTTGAAACACCTTTTTAGGAAATTTCGACTGTTTTTAAGGTGTTTTCGCGATAAATACTTTGTTACCCCTGATGCGTTGTCATGCGGGCTACTAGATAATCGCGCGCACTGGGATCAGCGTTCGCTGATTCATTTTTGACTTAGGTAGAGACTTGTCTGGATCCGATTGGGGAATCATTTTGCCCCAGCGGAGTCGGAACAATGCTCGCCAACCTGGTATGAGCGGTCTGTACGGCCATTTTTGCCAGCATTATTTCGAGGGCCAGGGAGTCAGAGACAAGGCGCTGCGACGACTCATAGCTTGCTATGGGGAGGAGCAGCAACGCAGTATCTGGCTCTCTGGAACCGAAATAAGCTGACAAAAATGGCCACACAGACGGCTTGCTGGCCGTTGGTTTTTTGATCTGTTTTCGGCGAGGGTTGCTCGTGATTGTTAGTCCCTGTAATGCAGCAAAAATGTCTGCCAAACGCATGCGAAGTGCCCTGGTAGCGGGTTCGGCGCTCCTGTGCCTGCTCAGCGCCGGCCAGCTTTGGGCGTTCAATCTTGACGATGTATCGGCGAAGGCTAAAGAACTGGCCGGGCAGAAGTTCGAAGCCCCGCGCAGCAACCTGCCGAACGAATTCCGCGACATGAAGTTCGCGGACTATCAGAAAATCCGCTTCCTCACCGAAAAGGCTGAGTGGGCTGATCAGAAGACCCCGTTCAAACTGTCTTTCTATCACCAGGGTATGCACTTCGATACACCGGTGAAAATCAACGAAATCACGGCGAACACCGTCGAAGAGATCAAATATGATCCGACCCGCTTCGATTTCGGCGACCTGAAATTCGATCCGAAGGCCACCGAACAACTGGGTTACGCCGGTTTCCGTGTGCTGTACCCGATCAACAAGGCCGACAAGCAAGACGAAATCATGACCATGCTCGGCGCGAGTTACTTCCGCGTTGTCGGCAAGGGCCACACCTACGGCCTCTCGGCGCGTGGTCTGGCGATTGATACCGCGCTGCCGTCGGGCGAAGAATTTCCGCGTTTCCGCGAATTCTGGATTCAACAGCCGAAGCCGGGCGACAAGCACCTGGTGATCTTCGCCCTGCTGGATTCGCCGCGTGCCACCGGTGCCTACCGTCTGATCCTGCGTCCGGGCAGCGACACCATTGTCGACGTCAAAGCGCAGATGTTCCTGCGTGACAAGGTCGGCAAACTGGGCATCGCGCCGCTGACCAGCATGTTCCTGTTCGGCGCCAACCAGCCGTCGAAAGTCCTCAACTACCGTCGTGAACTGCACGACTCAAGCGGTCTGTCGATCCATGCCGGCAACGGCGAGTGGATCTGGCGCCCTCTGAACAACCCGAAACACCTGGCCGTGAGCAACTTCAGCATCGAGAACCCGCGTGGTTTCGGTCTGCTGCAACGTGGCCGTGACTTCAGCCACTACGAAGACCTCGACGACCGTTACGACAAGCGTCCAAGCGCGTGGATCGAGCCGAAGGGCGAGTGGGGCAAGGGCACCGTTGATCTGGTAGAAATTCCGACCGCCGACGAAACCAACGACAACATCGTTGCGTTCTGGAGCCCGGAAAAAATGCCGGAGCCGGGTCAGCCGCTGGACTTCGCTTACCGCATGCACTGGACCATGGACGAAGCGGCGCTTCACGCGCCGGACAGCGCCTGGGTTTCGCAGACTCTGCGTTCGACCGGTGACGTCAAGCAATCGAACCTGATCCGTCAGCCGGATGGCAGTGTTGCCTACCTGGTCGATTTCGAAGGTCCATCGCTGGCTGCTCTGGCGCCGGATGCCGACGTGCGCAGTCAGGTCAGTGTCGGCGACAACGCCGAGCTGGTTGAGAACAGCGTGCGCTACAACCCGGAAACCAAGGGCTGGCGCTTGACCCTACGGATGAAAATCAAGGACGCGAGCAAGTCGACCGAGATGCGTGCCGCGCTGGTACAGCCAATCGTTACGGCCGATCTGGCCAAGTCTGCGGTGCCGGCGTCCAATTCGTCCGTCGCCAAGGCCGACAAGGTTGCCGCCAAGCAACAAGAGAAAGCCGACAAGGAAGCCAAGGCAGCCGAGGCCAAACAGGCCGACGCCAAGCCAGCTGCAGATGCCAAGGACAAGGCCAACAAAGACGCCAAGCAGCCAGTTGCTGCCGACGCGGCCCCAGCCACACCGGAATCGGCACCGACTGAAGAAGTCCTGACCGAGACCTGGAGCTATCAGTTGCCTGCCGATGAGTAACTCTCAAGTACAGCCAGAGACTCTGTCCGAGTATCTGGCGCATCTGCCGATGACCGACGAGCAGCGCGCGGAACTCGCGGGCTGCCAGTCGTTCAGCGAGCTGCATGAACGCCTGTCGTCCTCGACATTCGACGCTCCTGCCGAAGCCGCCCAGGCTTCGGTGGGCAAGCGCCTGACTCTGAGCACTGCCGAAGAACTGGAAGACGCGGAGATGCTGGTGCTCGACGCCAGCGGTCGCGTCAGCATGAAGGCGACGCCGCCGATCCGCCGGACCAAAGTCGTGCCGGAGCCATGGCGCACCAATATTCTGGTGCGTGGCTGGCGCCGTATGACCGGTCGCACCAACCCGCCGCAGCCGCCGAAGGACGAAAATGTCCTGCCGGCTGCGCGCTGGCGCACCGTCGGTTCGATTCGCCGCTACATTCTGTTGCTGCTGATGCTCGGCCAGACCATCGTCGCCGGCTGGTACATGAAAGGCATCATGCCGTATCAGGGCTGGTCCTTCGTTGATCTGGATGAAGTTCTGCACCAGCCGCTGCTGCAAACCGCCACGCAAGTGCTGCCGTATGCGCTGCAAACCAGCATCCTGATTCTGTTCGGGATTCTGTTCTGCTGGGTGTCGGCCGGTTTCTGGACGGCATTGATGGGCTTCCTCGAGTTGCTCACCGGTCACGATAAATACCGTATTTCCGGCAAAAGCGCCGGCAACGAGCCGATTGCCAAAGATGCGCGTACCGCGCTGGTGATGCCGATCTGCAACGAAGACGTACCGCGTGTTTTCGCCGGTCTGCGCGCTACGTTCGAATCGGTCGCTGCCACCGGTGATCTGGATCGCTTCGACTTCTTCGTCCTCAGCGACAGTAACGACACCGACATTTGTGTCGCCGAGCAGCAGGCCTGGCTGGACGTCTGCCGCGAAGCCAAGGGCTTTGGCAAGATCTTCTATCGCCGTCGTCGCCGTCGCGTAAAACGTAAAAGCGGCAACCTCGACGACTTCTGCCGTCGCTGGGGCGGTGACTACAAGTACATGGTCGTCCTCGACGCTGACTCGGTAATGAGCGGTGAGTGCCTGACCAGTCTGGTGCGCTTGATGGAAGCCACGCCGGACGCCGGGATCATCCAGACCGCGCCGCGTGCGTCGGGCATGGACACCCTGTATGCGCGCATGCAGCAGTTCGCCACCCGCGTGTACGGCCCGCTGTTCACCGCCGGTCTGCACTTCTGGCAGCTGGGTGAATCCCACTACTGGGGTCACAACGCGATCATCCGCATGAAGCCGTTTATCGACCACTGCGCCTTGGCGCCGTTGCCGGGTAAAGGTGCGTTTTCCGGTGCGATTCTGTCCCACGACTTCGTTGAAGCCGCGTTGATGCGCCGTGCCGGTTGGGGCGTGTGGATTGCCTACGACTTGCCGGGCAGCTACGAAGAACTGCCGCCGAACCTGCTCGACGAACTCAAGCGTGACCGTCGCTGGTGCCACGGCAACCTGATGAACTTCCGTCTGTTCCTGGTCAAAGGCATGCACCCGGTGCACCGTGCGGTGTTCCTCACCGGCGTGATGTCGTACCTGTCGGCGCCGTTGTGGTTCTTCTTCCTGGTGTTGTCGACCGCGCTGCTGGCGGTGAACACATTGATGGAGCCGCAGTACTTCCTCGAACCGCGTCAGCTCTATCCGTTGTGGCCACAATGGCACCCGGACAAGGCGATCGCGCTGTTCTCAACGACCATCGTGCTGCTGTTCCTGCCGAAACTGTTGAGCATCATCCTGATCTGGGCCAAAGGCGCGAAAGAGTTCGGCGGCAAGTTCAAGGTGACCCTGTCGATGCTGCTGGAGATGCTGTTCTCCATGCTGCTGGCGCCGGTGCGGATGATTTTCCACACCCGTTTCGTCCTGGCCGCGTTCCTCGGCTGGGCCGCGACCTGGAACTCGCCGCAACGTGACGACGACTCGACGCCATGGAGCGAAGCGGTCAAACGTCACGGTCCGCAGACCCTGTTGGGCTTCTGCTGGGCGCTGCTGGTGATCTGGCTGAACCCGAGCTTCCTCTGGTGGCTGGTGCCGATCGTCGGTTCGCTGATGTTGTCGATTCCGGTGTCGGTGATTTCCAGCCGTGTCGGGCTGGGCCTGAAATCCCGTGACGAGAGCCTGTTCCTCATCCCTGAGGAATACAATCCGCCACAGGCGCTGCTGGCGACCGATCAGTACACCCACGAAAATCGTTACCACGCCCTCAACGACGGCTTTGTCCGCGCAGTGGTCGATCCACAGCAGAACGCTTTGGCGTGCTCACTGGCGACCTCGCGTCACGGTCAGGCCGAGCCGATCGAGTGGCTGCGTCAGGAACGTGTGCGCCACGCGATCAAGGTTGGCCCCGCCGGGCTGAACAACCATGATCGTCTGCAATTGCTGAGCGACCCTGTGGCCTTGGCCCGTCTGCATGAGCAGGTTTGGGCTGAAGGTCTCGCTGAGTGGCTGGATGCTTGGCGGGCTTCGGTGAAAGCCGATCCGCATGCGCCGTTGCTGCCTTTGCGACCGGTGAGTATGCAGGCTCAGCCGGCCTGATGAAGAAACCCCGCGATATTGCGGGGTTTTTTTTGCCTGCTGAAAAAACCCCTCACCCTAGCCCTCTCCCAGAGGGAGAGGGGACCGATTGGGGGATGCTGCAGAGGTACGCCGACCTGATCTTGCTGTGCTGAATCCATAATCGACTCGATCTTTCAGGTCGGCGTATAGCTTGAGACACCTCGGTCGGCCCCCTCTCCCTAGGGGAGAGGGCTGGGGTGAGGGTCAGCTCTTGATTGTTAAACAAATCGTCCATTAAACCTTGTGCAAAAAAACGAGTGCGTTAGCATCCGTCCCCGAATTGGCGCACCCGGGCTTTTTTGCCTGTCTCTGTTGGTTTTCGCGCCGCACACGCAATGGTTTTGGGGACTTGAAGATGAAGAAGTATCTGTCGATGCTGCTGGTCGGCGTCACGGCACTGGTTGCAGTCAATGCGGCGCAGGCTGGCGCAATCGATGACGCGGTCAAGCGCGGCACGTTGAAAGTCGGTATGGATCCGACCTACATGCCGTTCGAAATGACCAACAAACGCGGCGAAATCATCGGCTTCGAAGTCGACATCCTCAAAGCCATGTCCAAGGCCATGGGCGTCAAGCTGGAACTGGTTTCCACCGGTTACGACGGCATCATCCCGGCGCTGATGACCGACAAGTTCGACATGATCGGCAGCGGCATGACCCTGACTCAGGAACGCAATCTGCGCCTGAACTTCAGTGAACCGTTCATCGTGGTCGGCCAGACCCTGCTGATCCGCAAGGAGCTTGAAGGCACCATCAAGTCGTACAAAGACCTGAACACCGCCGACTACCGCATCACCTCCAAGCTCGGCACCACCGGTGAGATGGTCGCCAAGAAGCTGATCTCCAAAGCCAAATACCACGGCTACGACAACGAGCAGGAAGCCGTGCTCGACGTGGTCAACGGCAAGGCTGATGCCTTCATCTACGACGCCCCGTACAACGTTGTCGCGGTGACCAAGGTCGGCGCCGGCAAGCTGGTGTTCCTCGACAAGCCGTTCACCTACGAGCCACTGGCTTTCGGTCTGAAGAAGGGTGACTACGACAGCCTCAACTTCATCAACAACTTCCTGCACCAGATCCACGAAGACGGCACCTACGATCGCATCCATGACAAGTGGTTCAAGAGCACCGAGTGGCTCAAGGACATGGAATAACGCGCATCCGCTGATCGTTCCCACGCTCCGCGTGGGAACGCATCCTGTGACGCTCCGCGTCACGAACAGGCAGGGACGCAGAGCGTCCCGAGCGGCATTCCCACGCAGAGCGTGGGAACGATCATCCGAGAACCTGCAATGAAACAGAAAAAAGCCCAATGGCCCTGGCACGTCCTCACCGTGCTGGTGCTGGTCGGCCTGGCCGGCGCGTTGTATTACGCGACGTCGCTGATGTCCTACGAATGGCGCTGGAACCGCGTGCCGCAGTACTTCGCCTATCAGGCTGAAGAAACCCAGCGAGCCGCTGACATTTCCACCGTCACCGAACTCGTGCGCAAGGGCAGCAGCGCGCAAGTCACTCTGCGCAACGACGCCGGTGACGAGCAGCACTTGACCGTCGACGAGAACAGCCTGCAATTCGCTCAGGGCGACGATGTGGCCGAAGGTGACGTCGTGGGCGTGACTCGCCATTGGGCGGCAGGACCGCTGTTGTGGGGCCTTTGGACAACGCTTTGGCTGTCAGTGGTCTCTGGTGTACTCGGTCTGCTGATCGGTCTGGTCACCGGCCTGTGCCGTCTGTCGAACAACCCGACCCTGCGCGACCTCTCGACCATTTACGTCGAACTGGTGCGCGGCACGCCGCTGCTGGTACAGATCTTCATTTTCTACTTCTTCATCGGCACGGTGATGAATCTGTCCCGCGAGTTCGCCGGGATCGCCGCGCTGTCGCTGTTCACCGGCGCCTACGTGGCTGAGATCATCCGTTCCGGCGTGCAGTCGATTGCCCGTGGCCAGAACGAAGCGGCGCGTTCGCTCGGTCTGAGTGCCGGTCAATCGATGCGCCATGTGGTACTGCCGCAAGCGCTGAAACGTGTGCTGCCGCCGTTGGCCGGGCAGTTCATCAGTCTGGTCAAGGACACCTCGCTGGTGTCGGTAATCGCCATCACCGAGCTGTTGAAAAGCGGCCGTGAAGTGATCACCACTTCGTTTTCGCCGTTCGAAATCCTGTTCTGCGTTGCCGGTCTGTACCTGTTGATCAACCTGCCGCTGTCGAAAATCGCCAGCCGGCTTGAGCGGAGGCTCGCGCAAAGTGATTG
>NZ_JBIUVX010000018.1:0-40024 GCF_044743175.1 Pseudomonas sp. NPDC087690 | reverse complement strand
GTCCGCGATCTGGTAAAAGTCTTCGACACCCGTGGGCAAGTGGTGCGCGCGGTGGATAACGTCAGCACCACGGTGGCCAAGGGTGAAGTGCTGGTGGTGATCGGCCCGTCGGGTTCCGGCAAGTCGACCTTCCTGCGTTGCCTCAATGGCCTGGAGGAATTTGACTCGGGCTCGGTGAGCATCGACGGACTGCAACTGGCCGACCCGAAAACCGACGTCAACGCCTACCGCCGCGAAGTCGGCATGGTCTTTCAGCATTTCAACCTGTTCCCGCACATGACCGTGCTGGAAAACCTCTGTCTGGCGCAGAAAGTCGTGCGCAAGCGCGGCAAGAAAGAGCGCGAAGCCAAGGCCATGGAATTGTTGAAAAAGGTTGGTATCGCACAGAAGGCCAACGAATTTCCGTCGCGCCTGTCCGGCGGTCAGCAGCAGCGCGTGGCGATTGCCCGGGCGCTGGCGATGGAACCGAAGGTGATGTTGTTCGATGAGCCGACTTCGGCCCTCGACCCGGAAATGGTCGGCGAAGTGCTGGACGTGATGAAGAACCTGGCCGTGGAAGGCATGACCATGGTTTGCGTGACCCACGAGATGGGCTTTGCCCGGGAAGTGGCGGATCGGGTGTTGTTTTTCGATCACGGCAAACTGCTGGAAGATGCGGCGCCGGCAGAGTTCTTTGATGCGCCGAAAGATCCGCGTGCCCAGGCCTTCCTGCGTCAGGTTCTCTAGTTCTAATCAAACCCGATTGCAGTCTTCGCGAGTCTCTGAGGCATAGGCAAATAATCAAAGAGAGAAGCGAAGCTGCAGTTGCGGTTGCACAGATCTGGTTTGAGTATTTATTTTTTTAAATAACGAAAAGCCTAAATCCTCGCTGCTCAGTCGCGTCCATTGAGGGCGTATCAAGAAGTTGCGCGTACCCTCAATAAACTAAAGTTGCTGAGTATTTAATCTTATGGAAAAGAAATCTCTGGGTCTTGTCGCATTGCTGGCGAGTGTGGCGGCCATGTCTGCAACTGTGCAAGCTGATGAAGTAAAACCTGCCAATCCGTTCGTGGCCGAGCACCAGATTCAACCCGGCAATAAGGTAGTGGCTTTTGGTCAACTTCCTTGTACTGCTCAAGAACTGGCTTACATGCGCAAGCATGGGTTCACACCACTGTGTAATTAAAGTTTAAATTTGCACTTTTAAAGTAATGGCCTCGTCCTTCGGGACGGGGTTCAAGCGTGGGTGGGATATGGAAAATCAGGACGATTTTTTTGCCGGCGAGGGTTACATGGGCGTCGTTGCTCCCTCAACGCTCTATGGCGTATATGAAGGTGGAATGTATATAAGTGGGCCTCGCGGCGTCGTGCAACTGGCAGGGCAGGGGGAAACCGCGATGTTCGAAGCGCTGCACGCCGCGGGGTCGTTGATACCAGGCAGTGATCAAGCCATGCAGGGCGTACGGCAGTTGCTTGAAAATCCACGCACAAGCCGGACAGTCAGTTATCTGCTCTGTGGCGCAAGTTCCTGTGAGGATGTCATGGAGGACGTGGCCGCATTGAAACGCGCCAGAGTCCTGCTCTTTGGTTGTGGCGGGATTGGCAGCACTGCCAGTCTGTTGCTGGCGGGTAGCGGCATTGGTCATCTCACCGTCACCGATGGCGATCGCATCGAAGAAAGTAATCTCAACCGGCAATTATTCTGGCGCAGAAGCGACGTCGGTGCATTTAAGGTTGATGTGCTGCGGGAGATACTGGAAGAAAAATTTCCAGATGTCGACGTTACAGCGCTCAAGCGCAGCCTTGCTCTGGATGACGTTCGTGATCTGATCAAGCAAGGTTATGACGCGGTTGTCGTGACCGCTGACGAGCCGGCTACGCTGGCTGCACAGTGCAAACAACTGGCCGATGAGTACAAGATTCCGGTCGTCAGCGCGGGCTATCTGCACCGCATGTGCATGACCAATTTCTACACGGGTGAAGCGTCGCAGGTCGCCGAATCAGAGAGCCCTGACTGTGCTCCGTCAGTGCAGCGACCATTCGATTGGCAACGGTTACCCAAAGGCGTCATGCCCAGCTACGGCCCGAGCAATTTCAGTCTGGCGTCGATGCTGGCCTCGTCAGTCATCGCTGCACTGGCGTGCAGGACGCTAGGAGGTGTTGAGCAACATAGTATCGTCTGGGATGCAAACAGCTCGCCCTTGAAGTTCAATACATTGCTGGGCTAACAGGCCAGTCGGTATTCAATTGTTGCAGGTCCATCAGTTTGAACGGTGCATATTCATATGGATTGTATTTTTTGCAAAATGATCAGCGGCGATGCGCCTATGCATTTGATTTGGGAGGACGATGCCCACCTTGCGTTTTTGTCTATTTATCCCAATACGCCCGGCTTTTCAGTGGTTGTTCCGAAGCAGCACTACAGTAGTTATGCTTTTGCTCAATCAGATGAAGTGTTGTCCGCGTTGATTGTTGCAGCCAAGAAAGTGGCACTGCTAATCGACAAGACATTTGCTGATGTGGGTAGAACCGGACTTATATTGGAGGGGTATGGCATCGACCACTTACATGCCAAGCTCTTTCCCATGCACGGCACGGGCGACTCCAGTCACTTCAAACCGATCAGCTCGAACATGAACAAGTTCTTCGATCATTACGAAGGCTATATATCGTCACATGATTACAAGGGCGATGTAGCTATGGATTTGGCAGAGATTGCGCGAAGGATTCGTCGCACTGCGGACCTCGAAGGGTAGCAATGGGGCCTGGTGACAGGCCCCACTTGCGTCTAAACCTTGAAGCGCCCCACCAGCATTTGCAGATGCGTCCCCAGACGTGCCAGCTCAACGCTCGACGCCGCGGTCTCTTCGCTCGCCGCCGAGGTCTGATCCGACACGTCCCGCACATTCAGCACGCTACGGTTGATCTCTTCAGCCACTGCGCTCTGCTGCTCGGCGGCCGCTGCGATCTGTTGGTTCATCGCCTGAATTGCCGACACGGTGCGGGTGATGCTCTCCAGCGAACCGCCGGCCCGACGGGTCAGCTCGACGCTGCTGTCGGTCAGGGTGCGGCTGTTGTCCATGATCGTCGCCACTTGCTGGGTGCCATTTTGCAGGCCGACGATCAGCTCTTCGATTTCTTCGGTGGATTTCTGCGTGCGCTGGGCGAGGCTGCGAACTTCATCGGCGACCACGGCAAAACCACGTCCGGCTTCACCGGCGCGCGCAGCTTCGATGGCGGCGTTGAGAGCCAGCAGGTTGGTTTGCTGGGCCACGGATTTGATCACGTCGAGGACGCTGCCGATCTTGTCGCTTTCGCGTTTGAGTTCGCCCATGGCCTCGGTGGAGTGGCCGACTTCAACGGCCAGACGCTCGATCTGTGCGATGGCTTCGCCGACGACCTTGTCGCCTTCGCGGGCCTGCTGGTCAGCGGCAACGGCAGCTTCGGAAGCTTCCTCGGCGTTGCGCGCGACTTCCTGCACGGTGGCGGCCATTTCGTTCATGGCGGTAGCGACCTGATCGGTCTCGATTTTCTGATTGTTGACTCCAGCGCTGGTCTGCTCGGTCACAGCCGAGAGTTCCTCGGCAGCGCTGGCGATCTGAGTAACGCCGTCGCTGATGCCGCCGACCAGTTCACGCAGGCCTTGGGTCATGCTCTGCATCGAGCGTTGCAGTTGGCCCAGTTCATCGCGGCGCAGGGACACCAGATTGTGGGTCAGGTCGCCAGCGGCCACGCGTTCGGCGACTTTCAGGGTCTGGTTGAGCGGGATGATGATCTGGCGAGTGATCGCCCAGGCGGCCAGCAAGCCGAATGCTACGGCCAGTGCGGTGGCGATCAGCAGCAGGTTTTTGGCGCGTGCGGCGTCAGTGTCCCGAACCACGGTCTGTGATTCAGTCAGTTTCTTGCTGACAGCGATCAAAATGTCGCCCTGAGCAGACATGTTGGCCAGTGCTGCAGCGTTTTTTACTTGCGAGTCACGGAATTGAGCCACGGCTGCACGGTAAGCCTTGAGCGAGTCGGTGGCTTGCTGCAGGTTGGCGATATGCTGCTCCGGAACACGGGACGGCAGGCTCTCGAGATTTTTCAGGGCATTGTCGATCGCGGTCAGGGCTGGTTGCTCGGCATCGGCCTTGCCGCTGTAGGTGTAACCGCGCACCTGATATCGCGCTTGCTGCAGCAGTTTGCTCAGTTCGATCACTGCGTTGTATTGCGCGACGCTGTCGCCTTGCAGCAGCGCGCTCTCGACTTCGCCGACCTTGGTCACGGCATTGTCGGCATTGGCGCCTAGCTTGCTGCGTGCGTCTTCACGTTGCACGGTAGCCTGTGTCATTTCGCCGAAGGCACGCTTGTATTCGGCCACGGCAGCCAATTGTTGATCGACCATCGTCACATCGGACGGCTGCTCAATCATGCCGCGTGCCGATTGCAGGCCGCTTTCGAGTTTGCTCAGGAATTCGTTGACTGTGCCCGGGCCTTGTTCGCCGCGACGCATGTCGTAGTCCATGCGCGCCAGACGCAGGTCCTTGGTCAGCTCATTGAGGCTGGAAATAAAACCGAGTTTGTCGCCGCGGCTGATGATGCCGCTCATGCCGGTCCAGCCGGTGAAGGTGATCAACAGTGTCAGTAACAGCACCAGGCCGAAACCGATGCCCAACTTGCGTTTGACGCTGACGTTTCCAAGACTCTCGGCTAACCAACGGTACATGCGACCACTCCCTTCGGACCACTAATTGGACTTATGGAGAAGGTATCGGCCGAATGATGGCAATCTGTAACACCATTTATCCGCCGGACCCGCACGGTATCAATGTAGGAGCTGCCGCAGGCTGCGATCTTTTGATCGTGCTTCTAAAAACAACATAAAAGATCGCAGCCTGCGGCAGCTCCTACAGGGGAGCGGTGTTTGGTTAGAAAAGCCGGGCGAGCAGGGCGGTGACGGCGGTTTCGACGCGCAGGATGCGCTCGCCGAGTTGCACCGGTTGCAGGCCAGACCTGGCCAGCAGATCGATTTCGTAAGGAATCCAGCCACCTTCGGGGCCGATGGCCAGCGTCACCGGTTCGCTGAGCGCGCGCGGGCAGGGTGGGAAGTTACCGGGATGACCGACCAGACCGAGGGTGCCGTCGGTAATCGCCGGCAGCCGGTCTTCAACGAAAGGCTTGAAGCGTTTCTCGATGATGATTTCCGGCAGCACGGTGTCGCGCGCCTGTTCGAGGCCGAGGATCAGTTGCTCACGAATCGCTGCAGGCTCAAGAAACGGCGTCTGCCAGAAACTCTTCTCGACACGGTAGCTGTTGACCAGAATTACCTTGGGCACGCCCATGGTTGCCACGGTCTGAAATACCCGGCGGAGCATTTTCGGACGGGGCAGCGCCAGCACCAGCGTCAGAGGCAGTTTGGCCGGTGGCGGCTGATCGAGGCTGACACGCAGCTCCGCTTCACCCGCTTCCAGACGCAGCAACTCAGCAGAACCCATCAGGCCGTTGATGCGCCCGACGCGCAGGCGGTCACCGACTTCCGAACGGTGAACTTCCTGCATGTGCGTCAGGCGTCGATCACGCAGCACCACGCGGTCGGCCGCAATGAAATCGGCCTCTTCGAGCAACAGCAGGTTCATGCCTGGGTCGCTGGCGGCTGGTCGTTGTGGTCGTCGGCCGGGTTCTCGTCCGGGCGTTCGCGTTTGCTGATCAAGCCACCGAACAGAATGCCGATTTCAAACAGCATCCACATCGGCACGGCCAGCAGGGTTTGCGAGAAGATGTCCGGCGGCGTCAGGATCATGCCGACCACGAAGCAGCCGATGATCACGTACGGGCGGATTTTCTTCAGGTAGGCGACGTCGACTACGCCGATCCACACCAGCAGCACCACGGCCACCGGGATCTCGAACGCGACGCCGAAGGCGAAGAACAGCGTCATGACGAAATCGAGGTAACTGGCGATGTCGGTCATCATTTCCACGCCGGCCGGGGTGGCGGCGGCGAAGAACTTGAAGATCAGCGGGAACACGAAGTAATAGGCAAACGCCATGCCGGTGTAGAACAGCAAAATGCTCGACACCAGCAGCGGCACCGCGATGCGCTTCTCATGCTTGTACAGGCCCGGCGCAATAAAGCCCCAGATCTGATGCAGGATCACCGGAATCGCGAGGAACAGCGAGACCATCATGGTCAGCTTCAGCGGCGTCAGGAACGGCGACGACACGTCGGTGGCGATCATCGTCGCGCCGACCGGCAGGTACTGGCGCAGCGGCGTCGAGACGAAGGTGTAGATCTGCTGGGTGAAGGCGAACAGCCCGGCGAAGATGATGAAGATCGCCGCCACACAACGCAGCAGACGGGTGCGCAACTCGGTGAGGTGCGAAACCAGCGGCATGTGCTGGTCGTTTTCGGGGAGATCGCTCATGGGGCTCGCGGCGGCAAAGTGGTGTCGTGAGGCGCAGGTGTGATCGGCGCGGCGGTTGGCGCAACGTGTTCAACAGATTGTTCCACAGCGGCTGGCGCCGGCTCTGTCGGTGCTACAACGGCAGCGGGTGCCGGTGCAGGCGTAACAGGCGCGGTTGGCGCATGAATCGTCTGCTGACCTACATGCTCAACTGGCGTCGGCTCTTGCTGAACCGGGTTGAAAATCTTCCGCGCCTCTTGCTCCAGCGACAGAATGTGCTCGTTGTGCAGTTGCCGACGAATCTCGTCGGCACCGATTTCACGTTCAACTTCCTGTTTGATCGCGTTGAAGCTGCGCTTCAGCCGCCCAACCCACAGGCCGGCGGTGCGTGCAGCGCCCGGCAGACGCTCGGGGCCCAGCACCAGCAGAGCGACGTGGCCGACGAGCAGCTGTTCAGTGAAGGTGATACCAAACATTAGTCAGTGCTCACACGTCTTTGCGGATCGGCTCTTCGACTTTCTGCGCCTGCACGTCGATGGTGTGCGGCGGATTGGCCTGAGCGGTGGCTTGCGGCTGCACCGGTGGCACCGGCTGCGCAGGCGTCACGGTTGGATCAGCGGCAGGCTTCTCGTCGTCGTTCATGGCTTTACGGAAGCCCTTGATCGACTCGCCAACGTCGGTGCCGAGGTTTTTCAGTTTCTTGGTGCCGAACACCAGCACCACGACAACCAGAATGACGATCCAGTGTTTCCAGTCAAAAATGCCCATGTTGCTGTTCCTCTCGAAAAATTGTTCAGGCGGACGGACGCGAGGCTTTCTCGACGTGTCCGGACAGGCCGAAGCGGCGATCCAGTTCATCCAGCACAGCCTGTGGATGCTGCCCCAGTTGGGCGAGCATGACCATGCTGTGGAACCACAGGTCAGCGGTCTCGTAGATCACGTCGCTGCAGTCGCCGCTGATGGCGGCGTCCTTGGCGGCAATAATGGTTTCGACCGACTCTTCGCCGACTTTCTCCAGAATCTTGTTCAAACCCTTGTGATACAGACTAGCCACATACGAGCTGTCGGCGGCTGCGCCTTTACGCTCTTCAAGTACCTGAGCGAGGCGGGTCAGGGTGTCACTCATGTTTGTGTCCTGCGGAATAAATGGCGTGCGGGTCTTTGAGAACCGGATCGACTGTTTTCCAGTCGCCGTTTTCGAAGACACGATAAAAGCAGCTTTGACGGCCGGTATGGCAAGCGATGTCGCCGATCTGTTCAACCATCAGGATGATCACGTCGGCGTCGCAGTCCAGACGCATTTCATGCAAGGTCTGTACATGGCCGGACTCTTCGCCCTTGCGCCACAGCTTGCCACGGGAACGTGACCAGTAGATTGCACGGTTTTCCGCAGCGGTCAGTTCGAGCGCTTCGCGGTTCATCCAGGCCATCATCAGCACGCGTCCGGTCTTGTGATCCTGGGCAATCGCCGGCACCAGGCCATCAGCGTCCCACTTGATCTCGTCCAGCCAGTTTTTCATCTTCGACTCCGACAGCGAACCCCACACTTCAATAGTCGGGTTCAGGCATTGAAACAGTGTGCCAGCCGATCACGAAACTGGCTATCGGCGAACGACCAGATACAAGCCCACGGCCACCATGATTCCGGCCGGCCAATGCCCCAATTCGTGCAACGGACCACCGAGGGCGAGGATCACCCCGCCGGCCAGATGCGCGCAACCGAGCAGGCGCAGGAACCAGTCATCCTTGCGTTTATGCCACGGTGGCGGCGGATCGTAGGCGTGCGGCTGGGACATGCGTTCGAGCAGATCGCGGGCCATATTCGCCAGGTGCGGCAGTTGCTCGAACTGGCTCTGCACGTTGCCGAGCAAGGCTTTCGGGCTGACGCGTTCGCGCATCCAGCGTTCGAGAAACGGCTGCGCGGTGTTCCACAGATCCAGATCCGGGTACAGCTGACGGCCGAGGCCTTCGATGTTCAGCAGGGTCTTTTGCAGCAGCACCAGTTGCGGCTGCACTTCCATGTTGAAGCGCCGCGCAGTCTGGAACAGGCGCATCAGCACCTGGCCAAATGAAATATCTTTTAACGGTTTTTCGAAGATCGGTTCGCACACGGTGCGGATCGCCGCTTCGAATTCGTTGAGTTTGGTTTCCGCCGGCACCCAACCCGAATCGATGTGCAATTGCGCCACGCGGCGGTAGTCACGCTTGAAGAAGGCGAACAGGTTGCGGGCTAGATAATCCTGATCTTCCGGGGTCAGGCTGCCGACGATGCCGCAGTCGATCGCGATGTACTGCGGGCTCCACGGATTGACGGTACTGACGAAAATGTTGCCGGGGTGCATGTCGGCGTGGAAGAAACTGTCGCGGAACACTTGGGTGAAGAAAATCTCCACACCGCGTTCGGCGAGCATTTTCATGTCGGTGCGCTGGTCGGCGAGGGTCGCCAGATCCGTCACCTGAATGCCGTAGATGCGCTCCATCACCAGCACTTTCGGCCGGCACCAGTCCCAATACACTTGCGGCACGTAGAGCAGCGGCGAACCTTCGAAGTTGCGCTTCAACTGGCTGGCGTTGGCCGCCTCGCGCAGCAGATCCAATTCGTCGTAGATGGTTTTTTCGTAGTCCTGGACCACATCGACCGGGTGCAGCAGACGCGCGTCGGCCGAGAGCTTTTCAGCGGTGCGGGCGAGGATGAACAGCCACGCCAGATCCTGAGCGATCACCGCTTTCAAACCAGGGCGGATCACCTTGACCACGACTTCTTCGCCGGTTTTCAGCTGCGCGGCGTGCACCTGCGCCACCGATGCCGAGGCCAGCGGTTCGACGTCGAAACGGCTGAACACTTCACTGATTTTTTTACCCAACTGTTCTTCGATCAGTTTGATCGACAGTTGCGAATCGAATGGCGGCACGCGGTCCTGCAACAACATCAGCTCATCGGCGATGTCTTCCGGCAGCAGGTCGCGGCGAGTCGAAAGAATCTGCCCGAACTTGATGAAGATCGGCCCGAGATCCTGCAACGCCAGACGCAAACGCGCACCCCGGCTCAGCTCCAGCGGCTTGCGCGGGAACCAGCGCCACGGCAGCACATAGCGCAGCGCCAGGAGAAACCAGGGCAGCGGCAGATCGAACAGCAGATCATCGAGGCGGTAGCGGATCACGACGCGCTGGATGCGCAACAAACGGCGGACGGCAAGCAGCTTCATGCGTTATCGCTTGGGTCGAGGGATCGGGAAAGGCGCTCGAAACGCGCCTCGAGACGTTCCAGATCAAGTTTGATCCGGTCCAGTTCGCTGAACCGTGCTTCGGCTTCGCGCTGCCCGACGAGGGTGCGCGATTCTTCGGCGAGGTATTCGGCGAGATTCTGGTTGAGGCTGGCAAATCCTTGTTGATACCAGCGTGCGCGACTGCGCAGATGGCCACCGACCAGCTGCGTGGCGACCGGACCGAGCCAGCGCGAGAGTTCGTACTCCCAGTCCAGCTCAAGATCCTGCAGCACGCCGGCCAGCTCCAGCAGCACGCCGCTGTCGCCATCAAGCTCGACTTCCGGGGCGTGCAGCACCGCAGTCTTGTCTTTGCTCACGGCCAGTTTGATCAGGCTGGAGGCCGGCGCGCGCAGGGTGCAGTCGACAGCGGTTTCCCAGTGCGAGGCCAGCATCAGACCTTCGTCGCTCGGCAAGATGAACAGTTGCAGCGCCGGGCTGCGGCAGTCGACGGCAATCACCTTGCCGGTCAAATGCGCCAGCCGCGGCAGCGCCGTGCTGTCGAGACGCAGCACCCGGTTGAGGCCGAGTTCAACGCTGGCGAGCAGCCCGGTGAGCAACATCAGGGCTTGATGCCACGGTGCAGGGCGACGATGCCTGCGGTCATGTTGTGATAAGTCACGCGGTCGAAACCGGCGTCGACCATCATCGACTTCAGGGTTTCCTGATTCGGGTGCATGCGGATCGATTCGGCCAGGTAGCGATAGCTTTCCGAGTCGTTGGTGATCAGCTTGCCCATCAGCGGCATGAAGGCGAACGAGTAAGCGTCGTAGGCTTTCGACATCAGCGCGTTGGTCGGCTTGGAGAATTCCAGCACCAGCAGACGCCCGCCCGGCTTGAGCACGCGCAGCATCGAACGCAGGGCGTCTTCTTTGTGCGTCACGTTGCGCAGGCCGAAGGCGATGGTCACGCAGTCGAAGTGGTTGTCCGGGAACGGCAGTTTTTCCGCGTCCGCCTGAACGAATTCGACGTTGCCGGCGACACCCAGATCCAGCAGGCGGTCACGGCCGACCTTGAGCATCGATTCGTTGATGTCGGCCAATACCACCTGACCGGTAGGGCCAACCAGATGCGAGAACTTTTTGGTCAGGTCACCGGTACCACCGGCAATGTCCAGCACGCGGTTACCGCTGCGCACGCCCGACAGTTCGATCGCGAAACGCTTCCACAGACGGTGCATGCCGCCCGACAGAAGGTCGTTCATCAGGTCGTACTTGGCGGCTACCGAGTGGAAAACCTCAGCGACTTTTTCCGCTTTCTGGCTTTCCGGAACGTTTTTGAAGCCGAAGTGAGTGGTGGGTTCGGCATCGCTGCCTTTGCGCTGATCAGTCATATCGCTGTCACCAAAAGAGAATGCGCGACATTCTAATCCCCAAGCCATGCTTTGTCTTGGAATGGCTAAAGGTAAGATGGGCAACCTTCGGGACGATTTGCCGCAGCGGCGGTCAAGATTTACCGACACATCTTTTTCGCCCCATTCAAAAAGCAGGAGTCAATCAATGGCCAAAATCACTGTTGAGCGTGCCCACAACCTGGGCAAGGAAGCCGCCCGCGAGAAGGCCGACAAGCTGGCGCAGAAACTCTCCGAGCAATATGGCCTGGAGCCGCAATGGTCGGGTGACACCCTGAATCTCAAGCGCTCGGGTGTGAAAGGTGCGGTGCATGTGGCGGACGATTCGATCAAGGTCGACGTTGAGCTGGGCATCATGATGTCGGCCATGAGCGGCATGATCAAAGCCGAAATCGAAAAAGCCCTCGACAAAGCTTTGGTCTGAAACACGATCCCCTGTAGGAGTGAGCCTGCTCGCGATAGCGGTCTGTCAGTCGACATCATTTTTTGACTGATACACCGCTATCGCGAGCAGGCTCACTCCTACATTTATTTTGTGGTGCACCCGAGCTTTTATGTCAGTTGTTAGGGTGCCGTTTCTAATTTTTCTGCCTACTTTGTGCCTGAGCCCGACACTTTCGCGGGCAGTTCCTCAAACCTTCTGCGCGTGAGGTGCACCATGGCCAAAGTTATTTTGAAGAAAAAAATCGACGCTTCGACAACTGCTCTGAGCGACGTCAAATCCTATGCCCGCAAGATCTGGCTGGCAGGCCTGGGTGCCTACGCCAAGGTCGGCCAAGAGGGCAGTGACTACTTTCAAGAGCTGATCAAAGCCGGTCAAACTGTTGAAAAGAAAGGCAAAAAAGTCGTCACCGAAAAACTCGAAGCGGCCAACGCCGAGATCGATGAAGCCAAGGGTGAAGTGAGTTCATTCAAAGGTCGCGTCGAGGTTCAGCTCGACAAGGTCGAGAAGGCGTTCGACTCCCGTGTAGCAAGCGCCTTGAATCGTATCGGCATTCCGTCTAAACATGACGTTGAGACACTCTCTGCTAAGCTCGATGAGCTGACGGCATTGCTCGAACGCGTCGCGCGTAAATCTTAAGGAGAACGGGATGGCTGGCAAAAAGACTACTGATAAAAAAGATAGCAGCTCGTGGGTCGGGAAGGTCGAATCCTACTCCCGCAAAATCTGGCTGGCTGGTTTAGGCGTGTACTCGAAGATCGACACTGACGGCAGCAAGCTCTTCGATACATTGGTCAAAGACGGCGAGAAAGCCGAGAAGCTCACCAAGTCTGCAGTCGGCAAAAAAGTCGATGCAGCGAAGGACTCCGCTTCCTCGGCGAAGTCGCGCATCAGCGGCGTGAAAGATCGTGCACTGGGCAAGTGGGATGAGCTGGAAGGGGCTTTCGACAAGCGCCTGAACAGCGCGATCTCGCGCCTGGGCGTACCGAGCCGCAATGAGGTCAAGGCACTTAACAGCAAGGTCGACACACTGACCAGGCAGATCGAAAAACTCACCGGTCTGAAGGCTCAGCCTGTGGCGGCGAAACCCGCGGCAGCAAAACCGGCAGCGAAAACCGCAGCGGCCAAACCAGCGGCAAAATCCGCTGCCAAGCCATTGGCTAAAGCTGCCGCTAAACCCGCGGCAAAAGCAGCGGCCAAGCCTGCAGCCAAAACCGCTGCCGCCAAGCCAGCAGCCAAAGCAGCCGCCAAACCGGTTGCCGCCAAAGCCGCAGCCAAAGCCGCAGCAAAACCTGCGGCCAAAACTGCAGCGAAACCAGCCGCCAAGCCAGCCGCGAAAACCGCTGCCGCCAAACCGGCTGCCAAGCCAGCAGCCAAACCGGCTGCGGCGAAAAAACCGGCAGTGAAAAAACCGGCCGCGCCGAAAGCCGCAGCGCCGAAGCCAGCAGCACCTGCTGCAGCCAAGCCGGCCACCCCGACAGCTCCGGTGAGCGCGTCGAACTCCGCCGCCGCACCGACTCCGGCGGCAACCCCGACTGCTGCATCGACCCCGTCGACGCCAACCAGTCAGTCCTGATTTTTCAGGGCAAAATAAAACGCCCGGCCTGTGAAGGTCGGGCGTTTTTGTTTGAAGATCAAAAGATCGCAGCCTTCGGCAGCTCCTACAGAGGTACACATTCCCCCTGTAGGAGCTGCCGAAGGCTGCGATCTTTTGATTCCGGGTTACTCGTGGTCTTCGAGGTATTGCAGGGCCATGCGTTCGGTCGCGACCTTCACCGGCGGCAGCAAATGCGGCGCCACCAACATCATGATCTGATACACGACCAACCGCACCTCACCCTCACGATCCAGAATCCGCTGATAATCCAGCGAAAACAGCAACGTCATGGTGATCTGCTCCACCAACTGCCCCAACGCCTGCGTATCACTGACCAACTGCCCTCCTGCCTTCAACCGCGCCAACAACGACGCCAGCGTGCGCTTCAGCGCATTGAGCAGATGACGAATCCCCTTGGCCAGCTTCGGCAACCGCCCGGCGAGATTCGACAGGTCCTGGAACAGAAACCGGTACTGCGCCAACCGCTCGACAATCAAGTGCAAAAACAGCCAGTAATCCTCCGGCGCCAGTTCCACATCCGCCGGCGGATCGAGCAGTGGCGCCAGTTCATTCTGAAAGCGTTCGAACAACCCGAGTATCAACGGCTCCTTGCCGTGGAAGTGGTAGTAAAGGTTGCCGGGGCTGATCCCCATTTCGTTGGCCACCTCCATGGTGGAGACGTTCGGCTCGCCCTTTTCGTTGAACAGTTGCAAAGCACATTCGAGAATCCGGTCGCGGGTTTTCATCCAGTCTTCTTAGAAAGTTCGGTTAAGCGTCAGCGCACATGCACGTAAGTACCGGGCGCGGCCTCCATCGGTGGATAGTTCGGGTTGCCGAGGGTAAAGGTGGTTTCGTGTTGTGCGCCGGAGCGCTGCTGAATCCACTCCAGCCACTGCGGCCACCAGCTGCCGTCGACGTGTTTGGCGTCGTAGTACCAGGCGCGCGGGTCGCTGCTCATCTTGCCGTTCTCGACGTACGCGGCTTTCGGGTTGCTCGGCGGGTTGAGAATGCTCTGCACGTGACCGCTGTTGGACAGCACGAAGCGTCGGTCGCCGCCGAGCAGCAGGGTCGAGCGATACACCGCGTCCCACGGCGTGATGTGGTCGTTCATGCCGGCGACGCTGAAGCTGTCGACGGTGACTTTCTGCAAGTCGATCGGCGTGCCACAGACCTCAAGCCCACCCGGATGGGTCAGCGGGTTGTGCTTGAAGAAGTCCAGCAAATCACCGTGGAACGCGGCGGGCAGACGGGTGTTGTCGTTGTTCCAGTAGAGGATGTCGAAGGCCGGCGGCTCTTTGCCCAAGAGGTAGTTGTTGACGAAGTAGCTCCAGATCAAATCGTTGGGGCGCATCCAGGCGAAGACTTTGGCCATGTCGCGACCTTCGAGCACGCCTTTCTGATAGGAGCGACGCTTGGCGGCTTCGAGGGTTTGCTCATCGGCGAACAGCGTGGCCGAGGTTTCGATTTCGCTGTCGAGCAGGCTGACCAGATAGGTCGCGCTGGAGACCCGGCGCAGCTGCCGCTTGGCCTGCAGGTGGCCTTGCAGGGCGGCGATGGTCAGCCCTCCAGCGCAAGCCCCCATCAGATTGACCTCACGGGCGCCGGTGATCGCCCGGCAGATGTTCATCGCTTCTTCCACGGCTTCGACGTAGGTCGACAGGCCCCATTCGCGATGGCGCACATCGGGATTGCGCCAGCTGATCATGAAGGTCTGCAGGCCGTTCTTCAGTGCGTACTGGACGAAGCTGTTCTGCGGGCTGAGGTCGAAAATGTAGTACTTGTTGATTTGCGGCGGCACCACCAGCAGCGGCTTGGCGTACTGCTTTTCGCTCATCGGCTTGTACTGGATCAGCTCAAGCAGCTCATTGCGAAACACCACCGAGCCGGTGGTGGTGGCGACGGTCTTGCCGACCTCGAAAGCCTGTTTGGTCACTTGGCGGGGCAAGCCGTCGTTGTGCAGCAGATCATCGAACAAATGACTGAGGCCGCGCACCAGACTGTGCCCGCCGGAGTTGAACAACTCTTTGACCGCCAGCGGATTGAGCAGCGTGTTTGAGGGCGCCACGGCGTCGTTGAGCAGGGTGAAGGCGAAGTGCGCCCGGGCGCGATCCTCCGGGTTCATGTTGCTTTCGTCGATCCAGCTTTTGACCTGTTTCTGCCAGGCCAGATAAGCCTGCAGGCTACGGCGATAAAACGGATTCAGGCTCCACGCCGGGTCAGCGAAACGACTGTCGTTCGGATTGGTCGGGTGCAGGGTTTCCCCGAGCAGCACGCGACCCAGCTGGCCGCCGAGCTTCAAGGCGTGTTTCGCGCTGTGCACCGGGTTACGCAAACCGTGTGCGGCGACGCTGCGCAGGGTCGAAAGCAAGTCGCGACCGCGCAATCCGGTGATCGCACTCTGTGCGTTGATGAACACGGCGGGGCTGGGCACTCCGCCCGTCGCTGGTTTGTCGCGCATGACTCAACACTCCTTCGTCTTCAGGCCAAAAACACACTCACCGAACCAGAACACCATAGACGCTGTTGCGGGTTGCTGCCTGCGCGGCGTCCTGCCGCGCACTCTTTGCCAAAGGCCTGCATAAAGCCTGCCGCCGGGGTTAACCGCCGAGCGGTGTCGGATGCGGGTGCATCACCGCGCGCTGACGTTCCTCCTGGAGGAATTTCATGATGATCGGCGCCACCGCTTCGGCGCGGGTAATCAGGAACAGATGACCGTCGTCGATGATGTGCAGTTGCGCGTTGGGAATGCGCCAGGCGAGCATGCGCATGTTGATCAACGGGATCAGTGGATCGTCGTCGCCGGCGAGTACCAGCGTCGGCTGATGGATCTTGTGCAGCCAGTGAATGCTGGTCCAGCCGAGGCCAGCAAAGAGTTGCCAGTAGTAACCGAGCTTGCCTGCCGAACGCACTTTTGCGGCGTGACTGGCGGCCAGGGTCGGATCGCGGCGGAACGAGCCCCCATAGATCAGCGGCGCGATGCGGATCACGTGGGACGGCTGAATGTAGCGTCGCGGACTGGCCATCATCCACAGCACTTTCGGCTTGCCCGGCACCATTACCGCACCGGCAGCTGTCGCCGCCAGCACCAGTTTCTTGCAGCGCTCGGGGTAGTCGTAGGCGAACTGCTGCGCGAGTGCGCCACCCCACGACACACCGATGACGTTGACCTGACCGTAGTCGAGGTAATCGAGCATGCGCGAGGTCAGCTTGGCCAGACCGGGAAAGCGGTATGGACGGTTCGGCGTCGAGGAGCCGCCGACACCGGGCACGTCGAACGCGATCACTTCCAGATCCGGGTCCAGCGCCGCGACAAACGGAAACACCAGCTCCAGGTTGGCGCCGATGCCGTTGAAAATCAGCAAGGGCGTCAAGTGAGGCTTGCCGGGGCGCACCGCCGTGCGGATGGTTTGACCATCCAGATCGACGGTACGGAATATGAACGGTTGCGGCATGCGTCAGGCCCTGTGGATTTCAAGTACACGCCCCCTGTAGGAGCTGCCGAAGGCTGCGATCTTTTGATTCTGTTTTTAGAATCAAGATCAACAGATCGCAGCCTTCGGCAGCTCCTACAGGGGAGGGGTGGTGTCAGTTACCGCTCGTGAACGTAAGTACCCGGCGAAGCTTCACCCGCCGGATACGCCTTGTTGCCCAATTTCACCGGGGCCTTTTTCAGGTCGCCCGAGCGCTCGGCCAGCCAGGCCTGCCAGTACAGCCACCAGGAATCGGTGTGCTTGGTCGAGTTTTCTTGCCAGTCATCGGCGTTGGCCGCCATTTCTTCGCTGGTCATGTAACGGGATTTCGGGTTGCCCGGCGGGTTCAGAATGCTCTGGATATGCCCGCTGCTGGACAGCACGAATTCGACCTTGCCGCCAAACAGCTGCGCCGACTTGTAGCAGGACTTCCACGGGGTAATGTGGTCGTTGGTGCCGGCCAGCGAGAAGATGTCGGCCGTGACCTGCTTGAGGTCGATCGGCGTGCCGCACACTTCCAGTGCATTGGGTCGAATCAATGGGTTGTTTTTGAACATCTCGATCAGGTCGCCATGGAACGCGGCGGGCAACCGTGTGGTGTCGTTGTTCCAGAACAGGATGTCGAACACCGGCGGCTCGTTGCCGAGCAGGTAGTTGTTGACCCAGTAGTTCCAGATCAGGTCGTTGGGGCGCATCCAGGCGAAGACCTTGGCCATGTCTTTGCCTTCGAGCACGCCGGCCTGGTACGAGTGACGCTTGGCGGTCTCCAGGGTCTGCTCGTCGACGAACAGGGCGACATCGCTGTCCAGTGTGGTGTCGAGCACGCTGACCAGCAGGGTGAGGGCATTGACCTTCTTCTCGCCGATCGCCGCGTAGTGGCCGAGCAGGGCGGTGCAGGTGATGCCGCCGGAGCAGGCGCCAAGCATGTTGACGTCTTTGCTGCCAGTGATCGCGGTGACCACGTCGACGGCCTCTTTCAGTGCGTCGATGTAGGTCGACAGTCCCCACTCGCGCTGCGCCTTGGTCGGGTTGCGCCAACTGATGATGAACGTCGGCACATTATTGCGCAGGCAGAAGCGCGCCAGACTCTTGTCCGGGCTCAAATCGAATACGTAGAACTTGTTGATCTGCGGCGGTACCACCAGCAACGGGCGCTCATGGACTTGCTCGGTGATCGGCTTGTACTGGATCAGCTCCAGCACGTCGTTGCGAAACACCACCGCACCGTCGGTGACGCCGAGGCTCTTGCCGACTTCGAACGCGCCCATGTTGACCTGGCTCGGCATGCCGCCGTTGTGCACCAGATCCTTGGCCAAATGGGAGAGGCCATCGAGCAGGCTCTTGCCGCCGGTTTCGAAGAAGCGTTTCACCGCTGCGGGGTTGGCCGCCGAGTTGGTCGGGGCCATGGCTTCGGTCATCAGGTTGATGACGAAGTGGCCACGCGCGATGTCCTTGGGGGAGAGACTGCTGTCGTCAATCCAGGCATGGAGTTCCTTGCGCCACGCCAGATAGGTTTGCAGATAACGTTTGTACAGCGGGTTCTGGCTCCACGCCGGATCAGCGAAGCGACGGTCATCGCCAGCCGGTTGCAGTTCGGATTTGCCAAACAGCACGTTCTTCAGTTCGAGGCCGAAATGGGTGACGTGCTTGACGCTATGGATCGGTTGTCTGATGGCCTGTTTCAGCACCATACGAGCAGAGGCCAGCAGATCCTTTCCGCGTAGCCCAACGACGGGATTAAGCCCCAGGGTGTTTTCCGAGGCTTGGTACTTCAGGTCATCGTTATTCTTGTTACTCATCTACGACGCTCCATTGTCCTGAGACGAGTACCCGGTTTTCTGCTGTGCAGTTCCACAGCCAATGCCAGGTACTACTGCTCGGGTGACCGTTAATTCTGCATAGCTGCTTTACAGTCGTAGAGCACTGCAGGGAACTTGCCAGCTCCATTGGTTACCCGAGTTTAATTTTTTTCGCAAGCGGGCCGATCCTCGGCCACACAGCGGAGCATTCAAACAGATGAATTTAGAAAATGCCCTCTAATGAGCGCAAGGTACGGGCTAGAGCATCAGCTTGACGACTGACTCGTTCGGATCACGGGTCTTGCCTGCCGCTTTGAGCTCGGCCAGATAATCGGCCCAGAGTGCGTCATGACGTCGCCCCAGCTCGTAGAGATAATCCCAGGTGAACAAGCCGCTGTCGTGACCGTCGTCGAAGGTCAGTTTCAGTGCGTAGTGACCGGCTGGTTCCAGTTTGCTCAGACCGACGTTGATCTTGCCGAATTGCAGGATCGGTTTGCCGTGGCCCTGGACCTCGGCGGAGGGGGAATGCACGCGCAGGAATTCGGCGGGCAGGGTGTATTCCTCGCCGGACGCGTAAGTCAGCGTCAGGGTTTTCGAGGCTTTGTGCAGTTTGATGTCGGTGGGGATCATGATCAGGTATCCGTCTAGTGCGGAACCTTGTGGGAGCGAGCCTGCTCGCGAAAGCGGTGGTTCAGTCAACACAAGGGTTGAATGTACTGCCGTCTTCGCGAGCAGGCTCGCTCCCACAGTTCCATTACATCTGTAAGAGTTGCTTACAGGATATAACGGGACAGGTCTTCGTTCTGCGCCAATTCGCCGAGGTGGCTGTTGACGTATTCGGCGTCGATCAGAATCGGCTTCTCATCGTGGGTGCTGGCCAGATCACCGGCACTGAACGACACCTCTTCGAGCAGACGCTCAAGCAGCGTGTGCAGGCGACGGGCACCGATGTTCTCGGTTTTCTCGTTGACCTGCCAGGCGATCTCCGCCAGACGCTTGATGCCTTCCGGCTGGAACTGGATGTTCAGGCCTTCGGTTTTCAGCAGCGCGCAATATTGCTCGGTCAGCGAGGCATGCGGTTCGCTGAGGATGCGCTCGAAGTCCGACGGGCTCAGGGCCTTGAGTTCGACGCGGATCGGCAGGCGACCTTGCAGCTCAGGCACCAGGTCGCTCGGCTTGCTCAGGTGGAACGCACCGGAGGCGATGAACAGGATGTGGTCGGTCTTGACCATGCCCAGCTTGGTGTTGACGGTGCAGCCTTCGATCAGCGGCAGCAGGTCGCGCTGCACACCTTCACGGGAGACATCGGCGCCGCCGACGTTGCCACGCTTGGCGACTTTGTCGATCTCGTCGATGAACACGATGCCGTGCTGTTCAACCGCTTCCAGCGCCTTGGCTTTCAGCTCTTCTTCGTTGACCAGACGCCCGGCTTCTTCATCGCGCACCAGCTTCAACGCTTCTTTGACCTTGAGCTTGCGCGCCTTCTTCTTGCCCTTGCCCATGTTGGCAAACAGCGACTGCAACTGGTTGGTCATCTCTTCCATGCCGGGCGGCGTGGCGATTTCGATGCCGGCCACTTCGGCGACTTCGATCTCGATTTCCTTGTCATCCAGCTGACCTTCGCGCAGGCGCTTGCGGAACAGCTGACGGGTGTTGGAATCGGAGCTCGGCGCTTCTTCATTGCTGAAGCCCATGCGGGCCGGCGGCAGCAGCGCGTCGAGGATGCGATCCTCGGCAGCGTCTTCGGCGCGGTGACGCACGCGGGTCATTTCCTGCTCGCGGAGCATCTTGATCGCGGCGTCGGCGAGATCACGGATGATCGATTCGACGTCACGGCCAACGTAGCCGACTTCGGTGAACTTGGTCGCTTCGACCTTGATGAACGGCGCGTTGGCCAGTTTCGCCAGACGACGGGCGATCTCGGTTTTACCGACACCGGTCGGGCCGATCATCAGAATGTTCTTCGTGGTCACTTCAACGCGCAGCTCTTCAGGCAGCTGCATGCGGCGCCAGCGGTTGCGCAGGGCAATCGCGACGGCGCGCTTGGCATCGTCCTGGCCGATGATGTGACGGTTGAGTTCGTGGACGATTTCGCGGGGAGTCATGGACATAATAATTGACGGTCCTCAAGCAAGAACAAGCCGTGGCACAGGGCCGCGTCAGGCTTATTCAGCGAGATCCTGCTCCTCAATGGTCTGAGTGTGGTTGGTGAATACACAGATATCGCCGGCGATACCGAGGGCGGTTTCGACGATTTCGCGAGCCGACAGGTCGGTCTTTTTCAGCAGGGCGCTGGCCGCAGCCTGCGCGTAACCGCCGCCGGAACCCATGGCGATCAGGCCGTCTTCGGGTTCGACCACGTCACCGTTGCCGGTAATGATCAGGGAAGCGTCTTTGTTGGCGACCGCGAGCATCGCTTCGAGGCGGCTCAGGGAGCGATCGGTGCGCCATTCTTTGGCGAGTTCGACAGCGGCGCGCACCAGGTGGCCCTGATGTTTTTCAAGCTGGCCTTCGAAACGCTCGAAGAGGGTAAAGGCGTCAGCGGTGGCACCGGCAAAACCGGCGATGACCTGACCGTGGTACAGGCGACGAACTTTTTTCGCGTTGCCTTTCATCACGGTATTGCCGAGAGAAACCTGGCCGTCGCCGCCCATGACGACTTTGCCGTGACGGCGGACTGAAACGATGGTGGTCAAGGGAAGAGTCTCCACACAGCGGGGCGAAAGTGCCTTATGCCCATTCATATGGGGGTGCTGGAGAGGATTTCAACCGCGGAGAGTGCGCAGGGACGAACGGCGGGTGGTTGATTGATCGTTCCCACGCTCTGCGTGGGAATGCAGCCCGGGACGCTCCGCGTCCCTTAACCGCTGGGACGCAGAGCGTCCCTTGATGCGTTCCCACGCAGAGCGTGGGAACGATCGCTCGCGGGTCAGCGGCTTTGGCGTTGTTGTAACAACAGGTTGCTGAAGCCGGCACCGGCCAGTTGTTTCTGTGCGGTGGTCAGTTGTTCACGGTTGCTGAACGGGCCGACCAGTACGCGATACCAGGTTTCATCCTTCACCGTGCCCGACTCAACCGCCACCGCCTGACCGAGCAGAATGATCTGCGCGCGGACCTTGTCTGCATCGGTTTCTTTGCGGAACGAACCGGCCTGCAAGAAGAACTTGGTTACTGGCGCCGCTTTGCTCACCGGTGGCGCTGGCGGCGGGGTAATCCCGGCCAGTGCGGCCTGTGCGCGCGCGGTGTCGATCTTCGCCGCTTCCGCCGGTGTCACTGGCGTGGTCGGAATGGCCGGCACTTGTGGCGTCGGCAAAGTCTTCTCCGGCACCGCGTCCGGCGGCACGATCACTTCCGATTCCGGCAGCAGGGTGTAGAAGTCGTACTTCGGCTTCACCGGTTGCGTCGGGCTCGGCGGGGTCTTGTTGGCCTCGGCGATCTTCGACGCTTTCTGCTGTTGTGCCTGTTCGACCTTCTCACGCTTGACCGTGTCGCTGCCCTTGCCCGGCTCGAGCTTCATCAGGAACACGATGAACGCGCCGACCGTGAGGCCGATGGCCATCCACAGCCAGCCCGGAATCGGTTGCTTCGCAGGAGCTTGGTAACGGCTGGCGCCACGCTTGGGTGCAGGTTTTTTCTTGGCAGCCAACTTACATACGCTCCAGAGTTTCCAGACCCAACAGCTCCAGGCCTTGCTTGAGGGTGCGACCGGTCAGCGCGGCCAGGCGCAGACGGCTCTGCATCTGGGCCGGGGTTTCGGCAGCGAGGATCGGGCAGTTCTCGTAGAAGCTGGAGAACAGACCGGCAACGTCGTACAGATAAGTGCAGAGAATGTGCGGCGTGCCTTTGTCGGACACGTTGTTCAGCACTTCGCCGAACTGCGCCAGTTTCGCCGCCAGCTCTTGCTCATGTGCGGCTTCCAGCACGATCTGGCCATCGACTTCGCTGAAGTCCTTGCCCAGTTTGCGGAATACACCGGCCACACGGGTGTAGGCATACAGCAGGTACGGCGCGGTGTTGCCTTCGAAATTCAGCATCAGGTCGAAGTTGAAGCTGTAGTCGCTGGTGCGGTGCTTCGACAGGTCGGCATATTTCACCGCGCCGATGCCGACGACTTTGGCGATGTTGCGCAGCTCGTCTTCGGCCAGCGTCGGGTTCTTTTCTTTCACCAGGTTATAGGCACGTTCCTGCGCTTCGTTCAGCAGATCGATCAGCTTCACGGTGCCGCCGTCACGGGTCTTGAACGGACGGCCATCGGCGCCGTTCATGGTGCCGAAGCCCATGTGTTCCATCTCCATCGGATGGGTGACGAAGCCGGCCTTGCGCGCCACGGCGAACACTTGCTGGAAGTGCAGGGCCTGACGCTGGTCGACGAAGTACAGCGCGCGATCGGCTTTCAACTTGCCGCTGCGGTAGCGCACGGCAGCGAGGTCAGTGGTGGCATAGAGGTAGCCGCCGTCAGCCTTGACGATGATCACCGGCAGCGGGTCGCCGTCGGCGTTCTTGAACTCGTCGAGGAACACGCACTGGGCGCCGTTGCTCTCGACCAGCATGCCGGCCGCTTTCAGGTCGTTGACCACGTTGATCAGGTCGTCGTTGTAGGCGCTTTCGCCCATCACGTCGGCCATGGTCAGTTTGACGTTGAGCAGTTCGTAGATCTTCTGGCAGTGCGACAGCGAGATGTCCTTGAACTTGGTCCACAGCGCCAGGCACTCGGCGTCACCGGCCTGCAGCTTGACCACCAGGCCACGGGCGCGGTCGGCAAATTCTGCGGATTCGTCAAAGCGCTGCTTGGCGGCGCGGTAGAAATTTTCCAGGTCGGACAGCTCGTCGCTGGTGATCGGGTTTTCCTGCAGATAGGCCATCAGCATGCCGAACTGAGTACCCCAGTCGCCGACGTGGTTCTGACGGATCACTTCGTCGCCGAGGAATTCGAGGACGCGGGCCACGCCGTCGCCGATGATGGTCGAGCGCAAGTGGCCGACGTGCATCTCTTTGGCCAGGTTCGGTGCCGACAGGTCGACCACGGTGCGTTGTGCAGGACCTGCCTTGCGCACGCCAACATGGGCATCAGCCAATGCAGCGTCGAGACGCGAGGCCAAAGCCTGAGTGTTCTGGAAGAAGTTGATGAAGCCCGGGCCGGCGATTTCGGCCTTGGTGACGTTTTCGTCAGCCGGCAGCGCGGCGATGATTTTTTCCGCCAGATCACGCGGCTTCATGCCGGCAGGCTTGGCCAGCATCATCGCGATGTTGCTGGCGAAGTCGCCGTGGGTCTTGTCACGGGCGTTCTCCACCTGGATCGCCGGCGTCAGGCCTTCAGGCAACACACCTTCGTTGACGAGTTGGGTGAGGGCTTGTTGGATCAGCTGGCGAATGGTGTCTTTCATGGTCTTCTCTTTCGACCGCAAGCGCGGCGGGCGCATCGATGCGCGGGTGGAAAAACTGGGCATTATCCGTTGCGAAGACGGGCTTGCCAACCTTAGCAGGCAGCTTATGGATATGTGGTGACATTCAGATCAAAAGATCGCAGCCTTCGGCAGCTCCTACACGGGGATACGCATTTTCCTGTAGGAGCCGCCGAAGGCTGCGATCTTTTGATCTTCAATACAAATCGACGGGATCGACATCCAGCGACCAGCGCACCGCGCGCCCACTCGGCATCTGCTCCAGCACCAGCAACCAACTCGCCAGCAACCGATGCAGCGGCGCACGTGCCGTCGCCTGCAACAAAAGTTGCGCGCGATAACGGCCAGCACGGCGCTCCATCGGCGCAGGCACTGGCCCGAGCAATTCGATCCCGCCCAGATTCTGCTCAGCCAGCAAGCGCTCGGCTTCGCTACACGCCTCATCGAGAAAGCCTTCCGCTTGCCCCGGTTTGTGCGCTTCGGCACGCAACAACGCCAGATGCGCAAAGGGTGGCAGCCCGGCGGCCCGGCGTTCGCTCAAAGCCTGCTCGGCAAAGGCGAAATAGCCTTGTTCGGTGAGCTGCACCAATAAAGGATGGTCGGCGAGGTGCGTCTGAATGATGACCTTGCCCGGCTCCTCAGCACGCCCGGCGCGCCCGGCCACCTGCACGATCAACTGCGCCATGCGCTCGCTGGCGCGGAAGTCGCCGGAGAACAAACCGCCGTCAGCATCGAGGATCGACACCAGAGTCACCCGTGGAAAGTGGTGACCCTTGGCCAGCATCTGCGTGCCGACCAGAATGCACGGCTGGCCTTTCTGAATCGTCGCGAACAGCTGATTCATCGCGTCTTTACGCGAAGTGCTGTCGCGGTCAACGCGCAGCACCGGATAGTCCGGGAACAGAATCGCCAAGCGTTCTTCGGCGCGCTCGGTGCCGGCGCCCACGGGCCGCAAGTCGACCTTGTTGCACTTCGGGCACTGGCGCGGCGTGCGCTCGACGTAACCGCAGTGGTGGCAGCGCAGCTCGCCGTAACGCTGGTGCACGGTCATCCGCGCATCGCAGCGCGAGCACTCGGACATCCAGCCGCAGTCGTGGCAGAGCAACGTTGGCGCGAAGCCGCGACGGTTGAGGAATACCAACACCTGCTGGCCGTTGGCGAGGGTCTGGCCGATGGCTTGTTGCATCGGCCCGGAAATCCCACTGTCCAGCGGACGACTTTTGACATCCAGGCGCAGGAACCGCGGTTGTTTGGCGCCGCCCGCTCGCTCATTCAGGCGTAGTAGGCCATAACGACCGGTGTAGGCGTTGTGCAGACTTTCCAGCGACGGGGTGGCTGAACCCAATACGATCGGAATGTTTTCCTGGCGGGCACGTACCAGCGCCAGATCGCGAGCGTGATAGCGCAAGCCTTCCTGCTGTTTGTAAGAACCGTCGTGCTCTTCATCGATGATGATCAGCCCGGGATTTTTCATCGGCGTGAACAGTGCCGAGCGGGTGCCGATAATAATGTCGGCCTCGCCATCGCGGGCGGCGAGCCAGGCGTCGAGGCGCTCGCGGTCATTGACTGCCGAGTGCAGCAGGGCGATCCGCGCGTTGAAGCGCTGCTCGAAGCGCGCCAGGGTCTGCGGGCCGAGGTTGATCTCCGGGATCAGCACCAGCGCCTGTTTACCCGCTGCGAGGGTTTCGCGGATCAACTGCAAATAAACTTCGGTCTTGCCGCTGCCAGTAACCCCGGCCAGCAGGAACGCGTGATAACTGTCGAAGCCGGCGCGGATCGCTTCATACGCGGCACGTTGTTCGCCATTGAGCGGCAGCTCCGGTTGCGCCAGCCAGTGTTCGTGGCGCACGCCCGGCGCGTGGCGGCGGATTTCCACTTGCACCAGACCTTTGGCCAGCAGCAGATCGAGACTGTCTTTGCTCAACATCAGTTTGCTCAGCAACTGATGGGCGACGCCGTGCGGGTGCTGGGCCAGGGTCGCCAATGCCTCGCGCTGGCGCGGTGCGCGGGCGATGCGCGGATCTTCGAGGCTGGCGCCAGGGGTGATTGACCAGAAACGTTCTTGCCGGGCCTCGGCCAGTTCGCCTTGGCGCAACAGCACCGGCAACGCCCAGCTCAGGGTGTCGCCGAGGCTGTGCTGGTAATACTGCGACGTCCACAGGCAAAGCTTGAACAGCGCGGGCGGCAGCGGCGGCGTGTCATCAAGCAGGGCCAGCGCCGGTTTCAGTTTCTCCACCGGCACTTCGCTGGTGTCCGTGACTTCGACCAGAATCCCGATCATCTCGCGCCGGCCGAACGGCACCCGCAGGCGCATGCCCGGCTGCAATTGCTCGCGCAGCACGCCAGCCGGCGCTCGATAGTCGAACAGGCGGCGCAGGGGCGAAGGCAAAGCGAGGCGCAGAATGGCGTCGGGCACGCGGGGGATCTCGATCAACACAAGGGCTAGGCACATAACCCTGTAGGAGTGAGCCTGCTCGCGATAGCGGGGTATCAGACGACATAAATGTTGAATGACACACCGCGATCGCGAGCAGGCTCACTCCTACAAGGGAATCGCGTATTGGGCCGGGAGCCTAGCAGACGGTCGGTCTCGGTGACAGCTTGCGTGATTGAAAAGGTCTGGTAGAATCCGCGGCCTAATTACGTGCGGTATTCAACAATAGTGTTGGATGGCGGCACGCAGCCTGAGGAAGACACCATGAAAGCCGATATCCATCCAACATACGAAATCACCGCAGTTACCTGCAGCTGTGGCAACAAGTTCGAAACCCGTTCGAACCTGGCCAAGCCTCTGGCGATCGACGTATGCAACGAATGCCACCCGTTCTACACCGGTAAGCAGAAGACTCTGGACACCGGCGGCCGTGTGCAGAAGTTCGCAGACCGTTTCGGTGCTTTCGGCAAAAAAGCCTAAGGCTCCTCATTCTGGAAAACCTCTACGGCTTTTCCGGTCTGATGAAAAAGGCGTCCCTTGTGGGCGCCTTTTTTGTGTCCGCGATCTGGCTGTCCGGCGCGCAGGCCTTCTGCCCAGCGCCCGCTGGATTGACCAGCGTCACGGTGCAGCGCGTGATCGATGGCGATACCTTGCGCTTGGGCGACGGCCGCAGTGTGCGCATGATCGGCCTCAATACGCCTGAACTGGGCAAGCAGGGCCGCAGCGACGAACCGTTTGCAGTGGCGGCGCGCCAACGTTTGCAAGCCTTGGTCGAAGCCAGCGGCGGACGTGTCGGTTTGCGCCCAGGCAAGCAAGCCCAAGACCATTACGGGCGTACGCTCGCCCATATTTACAGTGCCAGCGGCGCCAATCTTGAGGCGCAAATGCTCGCCGATGGCCTGGGTTTTCAGGTCGCGGTGGCACCGAATGTCGATCTGGTCGCCTGTCAGCAAGCCGCCGAACGCAGCGCCCGGCAGGCAGGCCGAGGCCTCTGGCGGCAATCACCTGTAGTGAAATCGGGGCAGATCCAGCGCTCGGGCTTCGCCGTGGTCAGTGGGCGTGTGAGCAAGGTTCAGCGCAATCGCGGTGGAATCTGGATCGAGTTGCATGACTCGCTTGTATTGCGCGTTGCACCCAATCTGGTCGGACAATTCGACAATGCCCGCTGGCCGGCGCTGAAGGGCAAGCAAATCGAGGCGCGCGGCTGGATCGTCGATCGCTCGCGGCGCGGTGGGCTTCAATCCGGTCAGTCGCGTTGGTTGCTTCCGCTGACGGATCCTTCAATGTTGCAAACGCCGCGCTGAAGAAAAATTGTAGACATTTTTTCTGTCGATTGTGAACAGTCCAGCCCTTGTGCGCCGTGGCTCTTGGCCCAAAGTCGTAGGGCAGGGCGCTTGACAGGGGTGACCGCTCAGTCTTGTGGGGACTTTGCGAGGCGCGTATCCTCGCTGACCAGTCTGTGCAACAGTAAAAAGCTGAATGCCAAAATGTCTGTTCTGAAAACTGCCGCTCTCGAATATCATGCCAATCCTCGTCCAGGGAAGCTGAGTGTCGAGCTCACCAAGGCCACTGCTACCGCTCGCGACTTGTCGCTGGCCTACAGCCCCGGCGTAGCTGAACCAGTGCGTGAGATCGCTCGCGATCCTGAACTGGCCTACAAATACACCGGCAAGGGCAACCTGGTTGCAGTCATTTCCGATGGCACCGCGATTCTCGGTCTGGGTAACCTCGGCCCATTGGCGTCCAAGCCAGTGATGGAAGGTAAAGGCGTACTGTTCAAGCGCTTCGCCGGCATCGACGTGTTCGACATCGAAGTCGACTCCGAAAGCCCGCAAGCCTTCATCGACACCGTAAAACGCATCTCCATCACCTTCGGTGGTATCAACCTGGAAGACATCAAGGCGCCAGAGTGCTTTGAGATCGAACGTGCTCTTATCGAGCAATGCGACATTCCGGTATTCCACGATGACCAGCACGGCACCGCCATCGTGACCGCTGCCGGCATGATCAACGCCCTGGAAATCGCTGGTAAAACCCTGCCAGACGCCAAGATCGTCTGCCTGGGCGCCGGCGCTGCCGCCATCTCCTGCATGAAATTGCTGGTGAGCATGGGCGCACGCATCGAAAACATCTTCATGGTTGACCGTACCGGCGTGATCCACTCCGGCCGTGACGACCTGAACCAGTACAAAGCAGTATTTGCCCACGCTACCGAGAAGCGCAGCCTGGCTGACGCACTGGCAGGCGCTGACGTGTTCGTCGGTCTGTCCGGTCCGAACCTGCTGAGCGCTGAAGGCCTGCTGTCGATGGCGGCCAACCCGATCGTGTTCGCTTGCTCGAACCCGGATCCGGAAATCTCCCCGGAGCTGGCGCACGCTACCCGTAGCGACGTGATCATGGCCACCGGCCGTTCGGACTACCCGAACCAGGTCAACAACGTGTTGGGCTTCCCGTTCATCTTCCGTGGTGCCCTGGACGTTCGCGCCAAGCGCATCAACGAAGAAATGAAAGTGGCTGCAGCCAACGCCCTGCGTGAATTGGCCAAGCTGCCTGTTCCTCAGGACGTGTGCGATGCCTACGGTGGCGCGCCGCTGGAATTCGGCCGTGAGTACATCATTCCGAAGCCAATGGACAAGCGTCTGATCACCCTGATCTCCGACGCTGTGGCCAAAGCCGCGATCGAGACCGGTGTAGCGACCCTGCCGTATCCGAAGAACTACCCGCTGAAAAGCGTGGATGACGTGTTCAACGGCTAAGCCGTTGTAGCGCTTCAACCGAAAGCCCCGGCTCGTGAGAGTCGGGGCTTTTTATTGCCTGAAGATCAAGAGCCCCCTCACCCTAACCCTCTCCCTGAGGGAGAGGGGATTGACCGTGGAAGATTCGCGAGATACACCGACCTGAAAGTGCGTTAGCGCCTATGGATTCAACACAGCACGTTCAGGTCGGCATCACTCACCAGCATCCCCCAATCAGTCCCCTCTCCCTCCGGGAGAGGGCTAGGGTGAGGGGCTCTTGATCTTCAGGCAATAAAAAGCCCCGCACTTCTCTCGAAGGCGGGGCTTTTCAATGCCGCTGGATCAGAACAGATCGATCGGCGCCTGCTCATCCGCCGGCAGCGGGCTGCCCGGCACGGCGCCGTTACCCAGCTCATTCACCGACGGCGGCGTATCCTCAGCCTTGAACAGCTCAAAGTACGCACCCGGAGTGCTCGGCGTCGCCGCACGACCACTGACCGGATCCACGCGCAGGCTCAGCAAACCTTCCGGCTCAGGCTGCACGTGCGGCGGCTTGTCCTTCAACGCTGCCGACATGTAGTTCATCCAGATCGGCAGTGCCACCGTGCCGCCGAACTCACGGCGACCGAGGCTTTCCGGCTGGTCGAAACCGGTCCACACCGTGGTCACGTAATCGGCGTTGTAACCGGAGAACCACGCGTCTTTCGATTCGTTGGTCGTGCCGGTCTTGCCAGCGATGTCGCTGCGGCCCATGGCCAATGCGCGACGACCGGTGCCAAGCTTGATCACGTCCTGCAGCATGCTGTTGAGGATGTAGGTAGTGCGGCCATCGACGATCCGCTCAGCCACCGCCGGCGCTTGCGCTACGGCAGCATTGCCCGGCGCTTCACCCGGAACCGGCGCGGCATTGACCGTGAACGATTGAGTCTCCGGCGCTGCAATACCGTCCGTCGCCGAACCGCCCTGAGGCACGGTCGGCGGGTTGGCGACGAACAGCGTGTCACCGTTACGGCTTTCGATCTTGTCGATGATGTACGGGGTGATCTTGTAACCGCCGTTGGCGAACGTACTCCAACCGGTCGCAATCTCCATCGGCGTCAGCGTTGCGGTGCCGAGCGCCAGCGACAGGTTTGGCGGCAGGTCCTGCTTGTTGAAGCCGAAGCGGGTGATGTAGTCGATGGTCTTGCCCACGCCCATCGCCTGCAGCAGGCGGATCGATACCAGGTTGCGCGACTTGTACAGCGCCTCACGCAGACGGATAGGGCCGAGGAAGGTGTTGGTGTCGTTCTTCGGACGCCAGACCTTGTCCAGGTACTCGTCGACGAACACGATCGGCGCGTCGTTGACCAGCGTGGCGGCGGTGTAGCCGCTGTCCAGCGCAGCGCTGTAGACGAACGGCTTGAAGCTCGAGCCCGGCTGACGCTTGGCCTGCATGGCGCGGTTGTAGTTGCTCTGCTCGAAGGCAAAACCGCCGACCAGCGAGCGGATCGCACCATTCTGCGGGTCCAGCGACACCAGCGCGCCTTGTGCCTGCGGAATCTGGCTGAACTTCAGCGAGTTGTCTTTCTGGCGCTGCACACGAACCAGGTCGCCGACCTGCGCAACATCCGACGGCTGACGCGGGTTGGCGCCCATGCTGTTGGTGTTGAGGAACGGCCGCGCCCATTTCATGGTGTCCCAGGCGACGTGCTCTTCGCCGGTGCGGGTCAGCACTTGCAGGCCATTCTTGTCGATCTGAGTGACGATGGCCGGCTCGAGGCTGCTGATGGTGCGTTGCTTGGTCAGCTCGCTGGCCCAGGCTTCACGGGTCTTGCCCGGCAGACGCGACTCAGGCCCACGGTAGCCGTGACGCTGGTCGTAGGTCATCAAGCCTTCGTGCAGCGCGGTGTTGGCCATTTCCTGCAGATTGCTCGGCACCGTGGTGGTGACGCGGAAACCTTCGGTGTAAGCCTCGCTGCCATAGCGACCGACCATTTCGGCACGGGCCATTTCGGCGATGTACGGTGCGTTCACTTCCGGCGTCGGTACGTGATAGCTGGCGTTCAGTGGTTCGTTGATCGCGGCGGTGTAATCCGCTTCGGTGATCTTGCCGAGCTTGTACATGCGCCCGAGGATCCAGTCGCGACGTTCTTTACTGCGCGCCGGGTTGGCCAGCGGGTTGAAGCGCGACGGTGCTTTCGGCAGGCCGGCGATCATCGCCATCTGCGCCAGGCTGATGTCACGGATCGACTTGCCGTAATACACCTGCGCCGCCGCCTCGATGCCGTAGGCGCGGTTGCCCAGATAGATCTTGTTCACATACAGCTCAAGGATTTCATCCTTGGTCAGCTGCCGTTCGATCTGCAGGGCCAGGAGAATTTCGGTGGTTTTGCGCGAGAAGCTGCGTTCGCTGGTCAGGAAGAAGTTCTTCGCCACCTGCATGGTGATGGTGCTGCCGCCGGACTGGATGTGTCCGCTTTTGACCAATTGGGTCGCGGCACGCATCAGGCTGCTCGGATCAACGCCATAGTGGTTGGCGAAATTGTCGTCTTCAGCACTTAGTAACGCATTAATGAAATTGGGTGGAATGTCGGCGAAACGGATCGGTGTACGGCGCATTTCGCCAAATTCTGCGATCAACTTGTTGTCGCTGGAATAGACCCGCAGGGGAATCTGCAACTGAATGCTTCTCAGCGCCTCCACAGACGGCAAACCCGGACTAAGGTAAAGAAACGCGCCGCTGAGACCTAAAAGCAGTCCGCAGAAAACGGCGACGATGGACCAACCGAAAAATTTCAGCAGACGAATCAAGGCGTTTGAACATCCAGGGCAAAGAATGAATTTGGCGACGGGGTTCCGGCTACACACAGAACAGTCCGCGCTGGCAGTAAAAAGCGGAAAAAAACGCTGGGCATTATAAGCACTTTTCCGTCGGAGGCGTCATTTGCGCTTCTGTCAAGACGGGAGGAAGGAACGCAATGCGTATTACAGAGTCCGTAACTCACGGAAAGTCATAGGGAATTGGTAGTGCTGGGACTCTTCAATAAAAAGACCAATACGTTACTGGGGATCGACATCAGCTCAACCTCGGTGAAGCTGCTGGAGCTGAGCCGTCAGGGCGATCGCTACCGGGTCGAGGCGTACGCGGTGGAGCCATTGCCCGCGAACGCCGTGGTCGAGAAAAACATCGCCGAGCTCGAAGGCGTTGGCCAAGCCCTCAGTCGGGTGCTGGTCAAGGCACGCACCGGGCTGAAAAGCGTGGCGGTGGCGGTGGCCGGTTCTGCGGTGATCACCAAGATCATCGAAATGGACGCCGGACTGTCCGATGACGAGCTGGAAAACCAGCTCAAGATCGAAGCCGACCAATACATTCCCTATCCGCTGGACGAAGTCGCCATCGATTTCGAAGTCCAGGGCGTGTCGCCGCGCAACCCCGAGCGTGTCAGCGTTTTGCTGGCCGCCTGTCGCAAGGAAAACGTCGAAGTCCGTGAAGCGGCCCTGGCCTTGGCCGGCCTGACTGCGCGGGTGGTGGATGTGGAGGCTTATGCGCTGGAGCGCTCGTTCGGCCTGCTCGCGAAGCAGTTGGCGGCCTCGCAGGAGCGCTTGACCGTGGCAGTGGTCGACATCGGCGCCACCATGACCACCCTTAGCGTCCTGCACAACGGCAAGATCATCTACACCCGCGAGCAATTGTTTGGCGGTCGCCAGCTCACCGAGGAAATCCAGCGTCGCTATGGCCTGACCGTCGAGCAGGCCGGACTGGCGAAAAAACAGGGTGGCCTGCCTGACGATTACGTCAGTGAGGTCTTGCAGCCGTTTCGTGAGGCGCTGGTGCAGCAGGTATCACGTTCACTGCAGTTCTTCTTCGCTTCCGGCCAGTACAACGCGGTCGACCACATTCTGCTGGCCGGCGGCACGGCGTCGGTGCCGGGGCTCGACCGCTTGATCGAGCAGCGCCTGGACACGCCAACCCAAGTGGCCAATCCGTTTTCCGACATGGCCTTGAGCAGCAAGGTCAACGCCGGGGCACTGGCCAGTGATGCACCAGCCCTGATGATTGCCTGCGGGCTCGCGCTCAGGAGTTTCGACTGATGGCGCGGATCAATCTTTTACCCTGGCGCGAAGAGCGTCGCGAGGAGCGGCGCAAACGCTTCCTGCTGGCGCTGATCGGCGTAGTCGTAGGGTCGGTGGGTGCGGTATTTATTGCCGATCAGATCATCAGCGCGGCCATTGATCGGCAAATGGCGCGCAACGAATACATTGGCAAGCAGATCGCCGTGGTCGATGAGCGGATCAAGCAGATCAGCGATCTCAAGGCGCGACGCCAGCAATTGGTCGAGCGCATGCGCATCATCCAGGACTTGCAGGGTAACCGGCAGATCAGCGGGCGGATCTTCGATCAACTGGCGCGCTCGCTGCCTGATGGCGTGTATTTCACCCAGGTGAAAATGCTCGGCAGAACCCTTTCCATCAGTGGCGCAGCGGAGTCGAACAATCGCGTTTCCGAGCTGATGCGCAATCTGGATGCTTCTGACTGGTTCGATGCGCCGAGCCTGAATGAGGTGAAAGCGATCACAGCCGATCAGGTGGAGCAATCCAGCACATTTCATCTGACCGTTCGTCAGACGCAGCCGAAAAGCCTGGAGGACGATCAATGAAACCGTCCGAATGGCTTGAAAGCCTGCGCAACATCGATTTCAACGATCTCGACTCCAGCAACATCGGTTCCTGGCCCGCCGTCGTGAAGGCCATCGCCGGGGCGTTGTTGATGGTGCTGGTATTGGGTCTCGGCTATAACTTTTTCATCAGTGACATGGAAAACCAGCTCGAAACCAAACGGGAAGAAGAGGCCGCGCTCAAGGAACAGTTCGCCAGCAAAGCGCGTCTGTCGGCCAATCTCGAGCTGTACACCCAGCAGATGAAGGAGATGGAAAACTCCTTCGGCGTGTTGTTGCGGCAGTTGCCCAGCGACACCGAGGTGCCGGGGCTGCTGGAGGACATCACCCGCACCGGTCTGGGTAGCGGCCTGGAGTTTGAAGAAATCAAACTGTTGCCGGAGGTCACTCAGCAGTTTTACATCGAGCTGCCGATCCAGATCACCGTTACCGGTGCCTATCACGACCTGGCGACTTTCGTCAGTGGCGTCGCAGGGCTGCCGCGCATCGTCACCCTGCATGACTTCGAGCTGGCGCCGGCCAACCCCGAGGGCGGGTCGAAGCTGCGCATGAGCATCCTCGCCAAGACCTACCGCTATAACGACAAGGGGCTGCAAAAATGACCCCGATTCGTTATTTCGCCCTGTCGGTGGCCTTGCTGGCGCTGAGCGGTTGTGGAGGCAGTAGCGATTTCAGTGACCTCGACGCCTACCTGAATGAAGTACGCCTGCGTCCGGCCGGCAAGATTGAACCAACCCCGACATTCCGGTCTTACCCCACATTCACCTACAGCGCTGCCAATCTGCGCAGTCCGTTCTCGCGGCAGGTGCGCGCCGACCTGGCCGGGCGACAGCACGGCTCGCGCAACGTCAAACCCGACCCCAGCCGGGTCAAGCAATACCTCGAAGGTTTCAATATCGAGCAGTTCGAGATGGTCGGCACGATCTCCAATGTTTCCGGCTCCTTTGCGCTGTTGCGCGGGGCGGGCGGGGTGCATCGGCTGAAAGTCGGCGATTACCTGGGGCGCAACGATGGCCGCATCGTCGCCATCAGCGCCACCCAGGTCGATGTCGTCGAAATCGTTCCTGACGGCGAAGGCGCCTGGCTGGAGCGCCCGCGCTCCATTCCTTTGAAAGAGCACTCATAGTGGAAGTCGAACAATGAACAGGATTTTCTCAACCTTCGGTTTTTCGCTATGGATAGCGCTGATGTCGCCGATGGTACTTGCGGCCAACCTGAAAACGCTGGACGTGGCGGCGTTGCCGGGTGATCGCGTCGAGCTGAAACTATCGTTCGACGGCGCACCGCCCCAGCCCAAGGGCTACACCACCGAATCACCGGCGCGGATCGCTCTCGACTTGCCGGGTGTGTCCAGTCAGTTGGCCAGCAAGAACCTCGATCTGGGCAGCGGCAATGCGCGCACTGCCACGGTAGTCGAGGCCAGGGACAGGACGCGGCTGATCGTCAGCCTCACCCAGCTGGCGCCTTACAACACGCGAGTCGAGGGCAATAATCTGTTCGTGACGGTCGGGCAGGGTGCGCCAGTTGCCGCGCCACGACCTGCTGCCATTGCGCCACGCCCTGTGGCGGCACCGGCCAAGGCATTTGTGCCGAAAAGCCGGGCCATTCGCGGCGTGGATTTTCAGCGTGGTACGACAGGTGAGGGTAACGTGGTCATCGATCTGTCCGACCCGACCATCGCCCCGGATATCCAGGAACATGACGGCAAGATCATTCTCGGCTTTGCCCGTACGCAGTTGCCAGAAAAGTTGCGAGTGCGCCTCGACGTCAAGGATTTCGCCACACCGGTGCAGTTCGTCAATGCCGCCGTGACCGGTGATCGCACGGTTATTACTGTCGAGTCCAGCGGCACCTACGAATACTCAACCTTCCAGACCGACAACAAGCTGACCGTCAGCATCCGTCCGATGACGGTCGACGACCTGCAAAAGCGCAATGCCGACCGCAACAGCTATGTCGGCGAAAAGCTCTCGCTGAATTTCCAGGACATCGATGTTCGTTCGGTGCTGCAACTGATCGCCGACTTCACCAACCTCAATCTTGTCGCCAGCGATACGGTGCAGGGCGGCATTACCCTGCGTCTGCAGAACGTACCTTGGGATCAGGCGCTGGACCTGGTGCTGAAAACCAAGGGGCTGGATAAGCGCAAGGTCGGCAATGTACTGCTGGTCGCACCGGCCGATGAGATCGCCGCGCGCGAACGCCAGGAACTGGAATCGCAAAAGCAGATCGCCGAACTGGCGCCGTTGCGTCGTGAGCTGCTACAGGTCAATTACGCCAAGGCGGCGGACATCGCCAAACTGTTCCAGTCGGTGACCAGTGCCGAAGCGAAAATCGACGAGCGTGGCTCGATTACTGTCGATGAGCGGACCAACAACATCATTGCCTACCAGACCCAGGATCGCCTCGACGAACTGCGGCGCATCGTGGCGCAACTGGATATTCCGGTGCGCCAGGTGATGATCGAGGCACGCATCGTCGAAGCCAACGTCGATTACGACAAGAGCCTGGGTGTGCGTTGGGGCGGGTCGGTGCAGAACAAGGGCAACTGGAATACCTCCGGGGTCAGCAACGGTTCTTCGACGACCATCGGCACGCCGGGCAGTACCAGTACCAACTCACCGTTCGTCGACATGGGCACCGTCAACAACACCTCGGGGATCGGCATCGCTTTCATTACCGACAACGTCTTGCTCGATCTGGAGCTGACAGCCATGGAGAAAACCGGCAACGGCGAAATCGTCTCGCAGCCAAAGGTCGTCACCTCCGACAAGGAAACCGCGAAAATCCTCAAGGGCACCGAGATACCGTATCAGGAAGCCAGCTCCAGCGGCGCCACTTCGGTGTCGTTCAAAGAGGCTTCGTTGTCTCTGGAAGTCACGCCGCAGATCACCCCCGATAACCGCATCATCATGGAGGTCAAGGTCACCAAGGACGAACCGGATTACCTGAACAAAGTGCAGGATGTGCCGCCGATCAAGAAAAACGAGGTCAATGCCAAAGTCTTGGTGAACGACGGCGAAACCATCGTGATTGGCGGTGTTTTCTCAAATACTCAAAGCAAGGTTGTAGATAAGGTGCCATTTCTTGGCGATGTGCCGTATCTTGGCCGCCTTTTCCGGCGTGATGTGGTTTCGGAGAAAAAATCCGAGCTGCTGGTGTTTCTCACTCCGCGTATCATGAACAATCAGGCGATTGCTGTGAGTCATTGATTCTGTGCGAAATTTGATTCTTGTAGGACCGATGGGCGCTGGAAAAAGCACCATCGGCCGGCTGCTGGCCAAAGAGCTGCGCCTGCCGTTCAAAGATTCCGACAAGGAAATTGAACTGCGCACGGGCGCCAACATTCCGTGGATCTTCGATAAAGAAGGTGAACCGGGCTTTCGTGACCGTGAGCAGGCGATGATCGCCGAGCTCTGCGCGTTTGACGGCGTGGTTCTGGCGACCGGCGGTGGCGCAGTCATGCGTGATGCCAACCGCAAGGCCCTGCATGAGGGCGGGCGAGTGGTGTATCTGCATGCCTCCGTCGAACAGCAGGTCGGCCGCACGTCGCGTGATCGCAACCGGCCGTTGCTGCGCACCGCCAATCCAGAAAAAACCCTGCGTGACCTGCTGGCGATCCGCGATCCGCTTTATCGGGAAATCGCCGATCTGGTGGTGGAAACCGACGAGCGGCCGCCGCGCATGGTGGTGCTCGACATTCTCGATCGTCTGGCACAGCTTCCACCCCGTTAAAGCATCGCTCGAAATGCGCTATCCTCGGCGTCCTGTCACAGCCCTGCGAGGTTGTGGCGGCTAGCGTGCGAGCGACGTCATACCCGCTACAGGCCGCAGATAACCAATAATTCAGGGCAGGACGCCTGCTTCCATCTTCACTGTGGGGACACATGCAGACACTCAAGGTCGATTTAGGCGAGCGCAGCTACCCGATTCATATTGGCGAAGGTTTGTTGGATCAGCCTGAACTGCTGGCGCCGCATATCCATGGGCGGCAGGTGGCAATCATCTCCAACGAGACCGTTGCGCCGCTCTATCTTGAACGTCTGACCCGCAGCCTGGCGCAGTTCTCGGTGATCTCCGTGGTTTTGCCGGACGGCGAAGCCTTCAAGAACTGGGAAACCCTGCAACTGATCTTCGACGGTCTGCTGACCGCCCGGCATGACCGCCGCACCACCGTGATCGCCCTTGGTGGCGGTGTGATCGGCGACATGGCCGGCTTCGCCGCGGCCTGTTACCAGCGCGGTGTCGATTTCATCCAGATTCCTACGACATTGTTGTCCCAGGTCGATTCGTCGGTGGGCGGCAAGACCGGTATCAACCATCCGCTGGGCAAGAACATGGTCGGCGCGTTCTATCAGCCGAACGTGGTGCTGATCGATACCGTGTCCCTGAAAACCCTGCCAGAACGCGAGCTGTCCGCAGGCCTGGCAGAAGTCATCAAGTACGGGCTGATCTGTGACGAGCCGTTCCTGACCTGGCTCGAAGACAACGTCGACGCCCTGCGCGCACTGGATCAAAAAGCCCTGACCTATGCCATCGAGCGCTCCTGCGCGGCCAAGGCGGCGGTGGTCGGCGCCGATGAAAAGGAAACCGGCGTGCGCGCCACGCTCAACCTCGGCCACACCTTCGGCCACGCCATCGAAACCCACATGGGCTATGGTGTCTGGCTGCATGGTGAGGCGGTCGCGGCGGGCACCGTGATGGCGCTGGAAATGTCCGCGCGTCTGGGCTGGATCAGCTTTGAAGAACGTGATCGCGGCATCCGTCTGTTCCTGCGCGCCGGCCTGCCGGTGATTCCGCCTGAGGAAATGACCGAAGCCGACTTTCTCGAACATATGGCAATTGATAAAAAAGTGATCGACGGTCGTCTGCGCCTGGTGCTGCTGCGCCGGATGGGCGAAGCGGTGGTGACCGACGATTATCCGAAAGAGGTTCTACAGGCCACGCTGGGAGCGGATTACCGCGCCCTGGCTCAGCTTAAAGGTTAATAAGATTCCGATGACTAGTTTGCATGCCGACGAGGCGTTCCTCGGCCATTTCCAGTTAAGTCACGACCCGTTCGCGCCGCGCGTGCCGGGCTTCAAATTCTTCCCGGCCCAGCGCAAACCGGTGCTGGGGCAGTTGCATCACCTGGCGCGTTACAGCCAGTTGCTGTTGGTGGTTACCGGTCCGCAAGGCAGCGGCAAGACTCTGCTGCGTCAGGCCTTGGTGGCCAGTACCAACAAGCAGTCGGTGCAGAGCGTGGTGGTTTCCGCCCGCGGCGCTGGCGATGCCGCTGGCGTGCTGCGTCAGGTCGCTCAGGCGCTGGATGTGGCTCAGGCCGACGTCGGTGCGATTCTGGCGCAAGTGGTACAACTGGCGCTGACCGGCCAGGAGGTCTATCTGCTGGTGGATGATGCCGAGCAGCTCGACGAATCCGCGCTTGAAGCACTGATGGCGCTGGGTGCCGGCGCACCGGAGGGTCGCCCGCACGTGTTCCTGTTCGGTGAGTCGTCGCTGATCGCGCAACTCGAGGCCTTGCACCTCGAGGAAGAGCGCTTCCACGTCATCGAGTTGCAGCCGTACACCGAAGAAGAGACCCGCGAGTATCTCGACCAGCGGCTTGAAGGTGCGGGCCGTGGTGTCGAACTTTTCACCGCGGATCAGATCTCTGATATTCACGAAAGCTCCGAGGGTTGGCCTGGCAACATCAACCAGGTTGCTCGCGATGCACTGATCGAAGTCATGATTGCCAGCCGCTCTGCGGTGAAGCGTCCAAGTATGGGGTTCAACATGCCGAAGAAACACGTATTGGCGATTTCCGCCGTCGTCGTGGTCGCGGTCGCCGCCGCCTGGTTGATGCCAGGTCGCAGCAAGGCGCCGACCACCGGTGCTCCGGCCAATGAACAGGCACAGCTGCCGTTGGGCCAGGGCGCTGCCAATGGCGCAAATCCATCCGTCGAATTCGCCGGTAACACGCAGCCGATGCCGTTGCCGCTGGTCGGTAACTCGCAACCGGTCATGCGTGGTCCGCTGGCTGAAGAGGCTGGTGGCATCACTGAAGGCGACGACGGCGTGCCGTTGGAAGGCTCCAGCGCTACACCGCCTACCGTAACCACTTCCGCGCCACCAGCAGGCGTTCCGGCCGGTCCTGCACCGACACCGGTGCCAGTCCCGGCGGCCAAACCCGCTCCGGCGCCAACTCAGGTTGCCACCGCCAAGCCTGCTCCGGCAGCGCCAGCGGCAAAACCTGCTCCAGCGCCAGCCAAGCCAGTTGCTGCGGCCAAACCGGCCGAGAAGCCGGTCACCGTTGCCAAGGCCGCCGGTGGCAGTTGGTACGCCGGTCAGCCGACCGGTAACTATGTGGTGCAGATCCTCGGCACCAGTTCGGAAACTGCCGCGCAAAACTTCGTCAAGGAGCAGGGCGGCGAGTACCGGTATTTCAAGAAAGTCCTCAACGGCAAGCCGCTTTACGTGATCACCTACGGCAACTTCGCCAATCGTGATGCAGCCGTTTCTGCCATCAAGGCCTTGCC
>NZ_JBIUVX010000017.1:35072-102689 GCF_044743175.1 Pseudomonas sp. NPDC087690 | reverse complement strand
TTGGCGCCGTCCCCAGCGTGTCGAACAACAGCGCCTACACCGGCGTGGTCGCCGCCTCCGGCCGAGCAACCAACAGCTACAGCCATGGCCAGAGCCAGCGCAGCAAATTTACCAAACTTCAGCATTTCCATCGTGAAACTCCTAATGAACCCCAGTGTGTTAAGTAAAACGTGTAGCGCCCGCTCACTTCAGGTAAGGGGACCAGGACGGTTCTCTGACTTCGCCTTGAGCGGTAGGAAGCGGGAGCCTAACGCGTCCATTAATGGACACGAGCATCAAGACTCCCCGGCCCTGTTGGCGGGTGGCGTAGATTACCATGGTGCCGTTGGGCGCAACAGTAGGTGACTCGTCCAGAGTGCTATCAGTGAGGATCTTTACACTACCTCGCTGCAAATCCTGGGCTGCCACCTTGAAATTGGTGAAGCCATCCTGACGATGGATCATCACCAAAGTCTTTTCATCCGCCGACAGTTTCGGGTTGGCGTTGTAGTTGCCCACAAACGTCACACGTTCGGCACCACCGCCACTGGCGCTGGTTTTGTAGATCTGCGGCTTGCCGCCACGGTCCGAGGTGAAGTAGATGGTCGAACCATCCTTGCCCCAGTACGGTTCGGTGTTGATGCCGGGACCGGCGGTCACACGGGTGATCTGGCGCGAAGCCAGGTTCATCACGTAGATGTCCGGGTTACCGTCTTTGGACAGTACGAACGCCAGGCGATCGCCATTCGGCGACCAGGCGGGTGCACCGTTCAGGCCTTCGAAGTTGGTGATCTGCTCACGGCGACCGGTGTCGATGTTCTGCATGAAGATGCGCGGGCGCTTCTGCTCGAACGACACGTAGGCGATGCGCTTGCCATCCGGTGCAAAGCGTGGCGACAGGATCGGCTCACGTGATTGCAGCAAAGTCACGGCGCGAGCGCCGTCATAGTCCGAGCGCTGCAGGGTGTAACGGGTATTCTTCTCGGAGAAGCGTTCAGCCGTCACATACAGCAGGCGAGTCGAAAACGCACCCTCGATACCGGTCAGTTTCTGGAACGACTGATCGGAGATGAAGTGCGCCATGTCACGCAGTTGCTCTGGCGTACCGGAAACATTGCCGTCAGCTACTTTCTGCTCGGTGGCAACGTTGAACAGTGCCCATTGCACTTGCAGGCGGCCACCGGCGGGGGCAATGCTGCCAACCATGATGAATTGAGCATTTACCGCCTTCCAGTCACGAAAGATGATTTCGCTCGGCTGGCTTGGCTGGCTGATCATGTTCTGCTTTGGAATCGGCGCGTAATAACCCGAGTTACGCAAATCGTTACCAATGATTTCAGCGATGTCGTCCGGCAGCACCGCACCGCCCTGAACACCGAATGGCACTACGGCAATTGGAGTCGCCTGGGAGCTGCCACTGCTGACCAGGATATTTTTTTCGTCCGCTGTAGCCAGGCCTGCAAAGCAGACCATGACGACGAGCAATCCTCGAAGAAGGTTTCTCACAAGGCTAGATCCTCAGGTGTGAATGTCATCTTGAATGAACGGTAGGGAGCGAAATCAGCTGGCTTCAAACCCTGCATTTCGGTCAACCGACCAATATTTTTTACTGCCGCGACTGCAGAACTGTCGAAAGGCACGTCGCCGCTGGAATTAGCCACCGAAACACCGGAGATCGTCCCGTCAGGCAACATGTTGATTTGCAGGACCACCTTCATGCCCTTACGGGCCGATGGCGGCTGCGCCCAACCTTCCGATGCCCGTGAACGAATCAGATCATCGAAGTTACCTGCGGTTTCATCACCCACTTCATCCGCCATAGCCTGCTGACGCTCGGTCTTGTCGGAAAGCAAGTCAGCCAGAGCCTGCGCTTTCTTCTCTTCTACAGACTTGCGCGCCGCATCCTGCGCTTTCTTCTTCGCAGCATCGGCAGCAGCTTTCTTCTTCGCATCTTCGGCGATTTTCTTCTTCGCCTCTTCAGCTTCAGCTTTTTTCTTGGCGTCTTCGGCGGCTTTCTTCTTCGCGTCTTCGACGATTTTCTTCTTGGCTTCTTCAGCGGCCTCTTTCTTGGCCTCTTCTTTGGCCTCTTCTTCGGCTTTCTTCTTGGCTATATCAGCCAATTGTTTCTCTTCGGCCTTCTTGGCTTCGGCTTTCTTCGCGTCGTCGGCTTTTTTGGCGTCATCGGCCTTTTTCGCTTCGTCCGCTTTTTTAGCCTCATCGGCCTTCTTGGCTTCCTCGGCCTTTTGAGCCGCTTCTTCTTTCTTTTGTTCCGCAGCTTTCACCGCTTCCTGCTCGACCTTTTTCTGCTCCATCTGCTCGACTTCGGTCTGCCGCGCGGCGGATTTCTTCGCCTCACCCGCAATCTTCTGATTGGTCTGGGTGGTTGCCTGACTTTTCGATTTCAGCTGGTACAGGGTCGCCTGGACAATCGGCTTGGCCGGCGGCAGCTCCGGTGTGAAGGCGAAACTGACGAACAGCATGCCGAATACCAGCACGTGCAAGACGATCGCCCAGACACTAGGCCAGAAGAAGCTTTCCGAGGCGGACGGCTCTCTCTGTTGCTGCATCAGGGGGCCTCGGTGATCAGACCAACGTTACCGACCCCGGCTTTCTGCAACCCGCCCATGGCGCCCATGACCGAACCGTAGTCGACGGTCTTGTCACCGCGGATAAAGACCTGGGTACGCTTGCCGCCTTCGGTGCCGGCGCGAATGATCTTGGTCACCGCATCAGTCATCTGTGGCAGGGTCATCGCCCTGTCCTGTTGCTTCTCGGTATCGACTTCGCTGCCAAGGTTCCAGTAATAGGTCTTGTCAGCCTTGATCGAAATGGTCAGGACCTGAGTGTTGTTGTCCTGCGGCAAGGCTTCGCTGGAAACCTTGGGCAGATCAACTTTCACGCCCTGATTGAGCATCGGCGCGGTCACCATGAAAATGACCAGCAGTACCAGCATCACGTCGATGTAAGGCACTACGTTCATTTCGGCGACCGGCTTGCGCTTTTTGCGAGCTCGAGCGATTAAAGCCATTGGAAATTACCTGCTTATTCTTCGCTGGTGTGCACTTTGCGGTGCAGGATCGCCTGGAATTCATCGGCGAAGGTGTAGTAGCGGCCCAGCAAGGTTTCACTGCGAGCGGCGAAACGGTTGTAAGCGATAACCGCAGGGATCGCAGCGAACAGACCGATCGCGGTGGCGATCAGGGCTTCGGCGATACCCGGGGCCACAGTGGCCAGGGTCGCTTGCTGGGCGCTGGCCAGACCGCGGAAGGAGTTCATGATGCCCCACACAGTACCGAACAGGCCGATGTACGGGCTGACCGAACCGACAGTGGCGAGGAACGGCAGGCTCTGCTCCAGCTTCTCTTCTTCGCGGGAGATGGCGACGCGCATGGCTCGGGCCACACCTTCCATCACTGCTTCAGGATCGACACCTGGCTGCTGACGCAGACGCGAGAACTCTTTGAAACCGGCACGAAAAATCTGTTCCACACCCGAATCAGGATCCGGGTTGCTGCCCGCTTGACGGTACAGCTTGGACAGGTCGATACCCGACCAGAAGCGCTCTTCGAAGCTCTCCAGGGCGCGTCGACCGGCACGCAGCAGATTGCTGCGCTGAAAGATCATGATCCATGAGGTCACCGATGCGGCCACCAGGGTCAACATTACCAACTGCACCACGATGCTGGCATTGCTGACCAGGCTCCACATGGAGGAATGGTCGACGACGTTAGCTTCCACGCTTTATCTCCTGCTTTGAGTGTGTACCCGGGCCGACCGCGTCGGCGAAGGCCGCACGCAAGTCTTCGGGAAGGGCCCGAGGTTTCAAACTGTTAGTGCGCACACAGGCCACCAAAAACTGCCCCTCACAGAGCAGCACATTATCCGTTGCCCGCCTGACCTGCTGTTTGAAGCGAAGGCTGACCCGGTTCAATTCGATTACTTCAGCGCTTACCAGCAGTTCGTCGTCCAGTCGCGCCGGCGCGTGATAACGCGCTTCGCTGGAATGCACGACGAACAACAGGTCCTCTCCTGCCAGCTGCGATTGGGCAAAGCCCAGTTCGCGGAGCCGCTCGGTTCGAGCCCGTTCCATAAACTTGAGGTAATTAACGTAATACACGATGCCGCCCGCATCGGTGTCCTCGTAATAAACGCGACAACGATGTGCGAACGGCTCAAGCCCGTTTTGCGCGCGCATACTCTAGTGCTTACTCCTCAGGTTGCCAATCCGGCCAGGCAACTGTTTTTCATGGTTTCGAGGCTTTACTGCAAAAGTACCGTCCTCTGACCATACAAACCCTGAATAAATCGACAACAAATGTGTATTAATCGTCCACGGCATCGAGAAACTCGTCTACCACGGGCATCTCGCCCATTCGTGACGGAATGTTTAATCCGAAATGCAGATACGCATGCCGTGTCACTACCCGGCCCCGCGGCGTGCGCATGATGTAACCCTGCTGAATCAGGTACGGCTCCAGCACGTCCTCAATGGTATGACGCTCTTCGCTGATCGCCGCCGCCAGACTGTCGATGCCGACCGGTCCGCCATCGAACTTCTCGATCATGGTCAGCAGCAGACGCCGGTCCTGATGATCAAAGCCATGCTCATCGACGTCGAGCAGGTTCAGCGCCAGATCCGCCACCGCTTTGGTGATGTGGCCCTTGGCACGAACTTCGGCAAAGTCGCGCACCCGTCGCAGCAGACGGTTGGCGATCCGCGGCGTGCCGCGGGCGCGCCGTGCGATTTCGAACGAACCTTCGGGATCCAGCGGCAGACCGAGAATGGCTGCGGATCGACTGACAATCGTCGCCAGATCAGCTGTGCTGTAGAACTCAAGACGCTGGACGATACCGAAACGGTCACGGAGCGGATTGGTCAGCATGCCAGCGCGAGTGGTCGCACCCACGAGGGTGAACGGCGGCAGATCGAGCTTGATCGAACGCGCGGCCGGCCCTTCACCGATCATGATGTCGAGCTGGAAGTCTTCCATGGCCGGATACAGCACTTCTTCAACGATCGGCGACAGACGATGGATTTCGTCGATGAACAGCACATCGTGCGGTTCCAGGTTGGTCAGCAGCGCCGCCAGATCACCCGGACGCTCCAGCACCGGCCCGGACGTGCTCTTGATCGACACGCCCATTTCCTGGGCGATGATGTTGGCCAGTGTGGTCTTGCCCAGACCCGGCGGACCGAAGATCAGCGTATGGTCGAGGGATTCGCTACGGCCACGGGCAGCCTGGATGAACAGCTCCATCTGCTCGCGCACGGTCGGCTGGCCAATGTAGTCGGCCAGGCTGACCGGGCGGATGGCTCGATCCTGGACTTCTTCGCGCTCGCGCGGGCTGTGCGCGGCAGCGATCAGACGATCAGCTTCAATCACTTAAATCATTCCCTTCAGGGCGCGGCGGATCAGATCTTCACTGCTCAAATTCTTGTCCTTGATGGCGGTAATCGCCTTGCTCGCTTCCTGCGGCTTGTAGCCGAGGGAAATCAGCGCGCTGACTGCATCGTTCTCGGCGGTGTTGACCGGCGCCGGGCCGTCTGGCTGATTCGGCACAAGAGCAAACATCGCTGGCGAAGTTTCCCAGGCCTTGAAGCGATCTTTCAGTTCGACCAACAGGCGCTCAGCGGTTTTTTTGCCAACGCCCGGGACCTTGGTCAGGGCCGAAGTGTCCTGGGATTGCACGCAACGGATCAGCTCATCGACCTCCAGGCTCGACATCAGCGCCAGCGCCAATTTTGGCCCGACACCATTGAGACGGATCAACTCGCGAAAAAAGTCTCGCTCACGCTTGCCAGCGAAACCATAGAGTAACTGGGCGTCTTCACGTACGACCAAATGGGTGTGCAGGGTCAGCGGTTCACCGACCGACGGCAGGCGATAAAGCGTGGTCATGGGCACTTCCAGCTCATACCCGAGGCCGTTTACATCCAGAATCAGGTGCGGCGGCTGTTTCTCAGCCAGAGTGCCGCGCAAGCGTCCAATCACGTTTCAGATCCTTGAGCATTGGCCAGCCATGGGCTGGCGACTGTCGAAAGGCAGATTGTCGGGCCGACGACCCAGGCGCAAACATCCGCTTTCAGGAAAATTGATGCTGATGCTATCAGAGACGCAGGCGCCCGCCACGACTGCGTGCTGCTCCCAAGCCGTGCGGCAGCAGACTGGAGCGGGTATGCGCATGGCAAATGGCGATGGCCAATGCATCCGAGGCATCGATTTGCGGTTTGGCGGTCAGCTTGAGCATGTGCATGACCATCATCTGCACTTGTTCTTTATTGGCGGCGCCTGTGCCAACAACCGCCTGTTTGACCTGAGTGGCCGTGTACTCGGCGATCTCCAGGCATTCTTCAGCGCCAGCGACAATCGCGGCACCGCGAGCCTGCCCGAGTTTCAGCGCCGAATCGGCGTTTTTCGCCATGAACACCTTTTCGATGCCCATCGTCACCGGGCCATAGGTCTGGATGATCTCGCGTACGCCGCGATAGACGATTTGCAGGCGCTCGTGCAGCTCACCGGCGCCGGTGCGGATGCAGCCCGAAGCGACATAAATGCAGCCACCACGCCCGGTATCGCGAACAATCCCGTAACCGGTGATACGCGAACCGGGGTCGATACCAAGAATTAAAGTCATAACGCCTGCAGATTCGGTAAAAGCACGATTTTCAAATCAACCCATAACAAATGTGGGAGCGAGCCTGCTCGCGAAAGCGGTTTCATCATCGGCAACGATGTTGCCTGAAAATCCGCCTTCGCGAGCAGGCTCGCTCCCACATTGAATCGTAGCCGCTCTTAACCGAGCTGAGCGGCCACGTCTTCCGGAATATCCGCGTTGGAGTAGACGTTCTGCACGTCATCCAGATCCTCAAGCATGTCGATCAGCTTGAGCACCTTCTCAGCGCCTTCCAGATCCAGCTCGGCGCTGGTGGTCGGCTGCATGACGATTTCCGCGTCATCGCCCTTGAACCCGGCTGCTTCCAGCGCGTTACGCACCGCATAGAAACTGGTGAACGAGGTGAACACGTCGATCGAACCGTCTTCGTGAGCGACCACGTCATCGGCATCGGCTTCCAGCGCCGCTTCGGTCAGCGCGTCTTCATCAACGCCCGGCGCGAAGCTGATCTGGCCTTTGCGCTCGAAGAGGTATGCCACCGAACCGTCGGTGCCGAGGTTGCCACCGCACTTGCTGAACGCGTGACGCACGGCTGCGGCGGTGCGGTTGCGGTTGTCGGTCATGCACTCGACCAACACCGCTACACCGCCCGGGCCGTAGCCTTCGTAAGTCAACTCTTCAACGTTGTCCGCTTCGGTCGCACCGGCGCCGCGCGCCACGGCGCGGTCGATGATGTCGCGGCTCATGTTCGCGCTCAGCGCTTTATCCAGCGCCAGACGCAGACGCGGGTTGGAGCCCGGATCACCGCCGCCCTGACGGGCCGCAACAGTCAGTTCACGGATCCACTTGGTGAAGATCTTGCCTCTTTTGGCATCCTGACGTTCTTTGCGGTGCTTGATGTTCGCCCACTTGGAATGACCTGCCATAACTCGCTCCGAATTCTCTTTGAAACGTTGCCCGCCCTGCTCATGCAGCGGCCAGCAAACAAAAAATCTTGACCTGCTCTCTATGGATAGAAAAAAGGCGCATCCGAAGATGCGCCTTCAGGCCCGTCTTACTCAGCCTTTGGCGTTTCGCGCAAACGAATGTGCAATTCGCGCAGTGCCTTGGCATCCACCACACCCGGCGCTTGCGTCATCACGTCGGCAGCACTCTGGGTTTTCGGGAAAGCGATCACTTCACGGATCGACTGGGCGCCGGTCATCAGCATCACCAGACGATCCAGACCGAAGGCCAGACCACCGTGTGGCGGTGCACCGTACTTGAGGGCGTCGAGCAGGAAGCCGAACTTCTCTTCCTGTTCCGCTTCGTTGATGCCCAGCAGACGGAATACCGACTGTTGCATCTCTTTGCGGTGAATACGGATCGAACCACCACCCAGTTCGGTGCCGTTCAGCACCATGTCGTACGCGCGGGACAGAGCGCCAGCCGGGTTGGCTTCAAGCTCTTGCGGCGTGCACTTCGGTGCGGTGAACGGGTGGTGCAGCGCGGAGAAGCTGCCGTCGTCGTTTTCTTCGAACATCGGGAAGTCGACGACCCACATTGGCGCCCACTCGCAGGTCAGCAGCTTGAGGTCGTGACCGAGCTTGATGCGCAGTGCGCCCAAGGCTTCGCTGACGATCTTGGCCTTGTCGGCGCCGAAGAACACGATGTCACCGTCGACTGCACCCACGCGATCGAGGATGGCGTTGAGGTTTTCCAGCGGAATGTTCTTCACGATCGGCGATTGCAGACCTTCAACACCGGCTGCACGCTCGTTGACCTTGATGTATGCCAGGCCCTTGGCACCGTAGATGCCGACGAACTTGGTGTAGTCGTCGATCTGCTTGCGCGGCATGCTCGCCCCGCCTGGAACGCGCAGTGCGGCGATACGGCATTTCGGATCGTTGGCCGGGCCGCTGAAGACTTTGAAATCGACTTCTTTCAGTTGATCGGCAACGTCGACCAGTTCCAGCGGGTTACGCAGGTCTGGCTTGTCGGAACCGTAACGGCGCATGGCTTCTTCGAAGGTCATGTGCGGGAAATCGCCGAATTCCAGACCCAGCACTTCCTTGAACAGGTTGCGGATCATTTCTTCGGTCAGGCCCATGATCTCTTTTTCATCGAGGAAGCTGGTCTCGATGTCGATCTGGGTGAATTCCGGCTGACGGTCGGCGCGCAGGTCTTCGTCGCGGAAGCACTTGGCGATCTGGTAGTAACGGTCGAAACCGGCGACCATCAGCAGTTGCTTGAACAGCTGCGGCGATTGCGGCAGGGCGAAGAACGAACCGGCGTGAGTACGGCTCGGCACCAGATAGTCACGCGCACCTTCAGGGGTGGCACGGGTCAGGATCGGCGTTTCGACATCGAGGAAGCCGTTCTCGTCGAGGAAGCGACGGATGCTGGTGGTCATGCGCGAACGCAGACGCAGCTTCTCGGCCATTTCCGGACGACGCAGGTCGAGGAAGCGATAGCGCAGACGGGTTTCTTCGCCGACGTCGGAGAACTCGTTCAGCGGGAACGGCGGGGTTTCCGACTCGTTCAGCACTTCCAGTTCGTAACCCAGCACTTCGATCATGCCGGATGCCATGTTGGCGTTGGTCGCACCGGCCGGACGCAGACGTACCTTGCCGGTGATCTTCACGACGTATTCGCTGCGCACGCGATCGGCGGCGGCGAAGCTCTCGGCGCGATCCGGATCGAATACCACTTGGGCCAGACCGTCACGATCACGGATATCGAGGAAAATCACCCCGCCGTGGTCGCGGCGACGGTGAACCCATCCGCAAAGGGTAATTTCCTGGCCTTCCAGGCTTTCGTTCAGTTGGCCGCAATAGTGGCTGCGCATCATGATAATGGTTCGCTTCTCGTCATTCGATATTCGGTGGAGATCCCGGCGCTCAGAAGCGACCCGGAATCTCACGCGTGTTCGTTCAACCTGGGTTTGAACCCTAGTCAGATTTGTCGCCACCGGCCAGATTCTTCTTGGCGCCGGTCTTGAAATCGGTCTCGTACCAACCACCGCCACTGAGGCGAAAGCCAGGCATGGACAGCTGTTTCTTGAGCTCTGGTGCCTGGCAGGCAGGGCAGTCGACCAGCGGTGCCTCGCTGATCTTTTGAATGGCTTCCAACTGATGACCACAGGAAGCACATTGGTAATCGTACATCGGCATGGGGGTGTCTCGGCGATCAGATTGCCACCGCGTGCAGGGCTTTGCGGCGAAAGAGCGGGATTATATCCATTAAATGCGGCCTGTGCAGCCGGAAGACAGCACAAGCCGCGACGTCATTTCAACTGCCCGTCAGAGCGTAATGGCCTGCGGGACTTCCTTGAGGCCATTCATCACGCAGACCACCCGTACCAGACCGCTGAAGTTTTTTACCCCACCGTGGCGCAAGTGCACTTGCCGATCCACATGGGACAGCAACGTACTGATCGAACAACCGCAATCCTCGGCCATGCGCCCAAGGATGTTCCAGTAGACCTGCTCGAGCCTCAGGCAAGTGGCAAAACCATTCAGGCGCACAGACCTGGACAATGGCTGAATCAATGCAATGTCGAACTCGCTGACCAGCGGATCGACCTTTCCCTCTTGCCGTGAACCGAAGCATTCGGTTTGCCTGTCTCCATCGACCATATCGCTGACACTCCCTTGTCATCGCTGCTATTTATAAAGACAACATCCTGTGCCCTCATAAAAGCGCAGACGCAAAGTTATATCCAGATGACTATTTGCCCATCTGCGTAGGATAAGCCGACATCAAAAGTAAGACTTCGGAAGCACGCGGGTATTGGCCCTCCACAAACACCCGCGCCTCGCGCTGATCACCCTTCCAGCAGTGCTCGCAGCATCCACGCGGTCTTCTCGTGCACCTGCATGCGCTGGGTCAGCAGGTCGGCGGTGGGTTCGTCGCTGACTTTGTCCAGCAACGGAAAGATACCGCGCGCGGTACGCGTCACCGCTTCCTGACCGGCAACCAGTTGTTTGATCATGTCTTCGGCACTCGGCACACCCTCCTCCTCCTTGATAGAAGAAAGACGCGCATAGGTCGCGTAAGCGCCCGGCGCCGGAAACCCCAAGGCCCGAATACGTTCGGCGATCGAGTCCACGGCCAGTGCCAATTCGTTGTATTGCTCTTCGAACATCAGGTGCAGCGTACGAAACATCGGACCGGTGACGTTCCAGTGGAAGTTATGGGTTTTCAGATACAGCACATAGGTGTCCGACAGCAGACGGGACAGCCCTTCGACGATGGACTTGCGGTCTTCTTCACTGATACCGATATCGATTGCCATGCTTACCCCCTAACGGCGATTGAATTTATCCAGCAGGTGCCACCCCACTCTAGCAAGCCTGACACCGCCCCGCAGCCCTGATCGGCCCTACACACTGCGACAAATCGACCGCATCGATGCCACTGGCCGGGCTGATTTGAGTAGCCGCAGGCTTTGCTGTTAAATAGGCAGTGTGTCGCCATGCCCCATTTTCCGGGGCGTTGCGCATAGGCTGATGCTGTGTACGTGTCTACCGCCTCTTATTTTTGTTCCGAAGCGAACCGTCCACCTTCAGCTCTTCCTTGTGAGCCGTCATAACGTGAGCCAATCAAAATGTTGAAAATCGTCCACCTGCTAATGGGCGCAGCGGCATTGCTGCTGTCGTTCATACCCAGCTTGAAATCCGAAGCCGTTCCCTACCTGCAACAACCCGATGCACTTTACCTGGCCTTTTTCGGCCTGCTGAACCTGGTCATCGCTCCAGTGATTCCTTACTGGAACAAAGGCCCGCGCCAGCATCTGCAAAATCTGGTCAGCGCACTTCTGGTGCTGACTGTCGTCCTGCAAACCTTGACCCTGATCGCTCCAATGCCTGTCATCGCCGGCCAGCCAGCCGTGCTGTTCAGCCTGGTCATCGCTCTGGTTGCCGTCATCCTGCACCTGGCTGTCAGCTTTTATCGTTCGTCACCGGCTACCGCGCCAACCAGCTATGACATGACCAACCGCGATACCGGTACCGTCAAGTGGTTCAACACCTCCAAAGGCTTCGGCTTTATCTCCCGGGATTCCGGCGATGATATTTTCGTGCACTTTCGTGCGATCCGTGGCGAGGGCCATCGCGTTCTGGTCGAAGGCCAGCGCGTTGAGTTCTCGGTGATGAACCGGGACAAAGGCCTGCAAGCCGAGGACGTCATCGCCGCATTGCCGCGTCGCTGATTCCAGGCATAAAAAAACCGCGAGCAGCCTGGCTGTTCGCGGTTTTTTTATGCCTGAAGAAAAGACTCAGTAATGCGGCGGCGGTGCATCTTCCTCGAAAGAGCCGAACTGGCCGACCATCTCTTCCTGGCGCTTGAGCAACGCCGCCATCTGCAACTGCAGGCGCTCGACCACGCGCTGCTGGGCGACCAGCACGTCGTTCAATGCCTGAATGGTGTCATCCTGAAACGCCAGACGGCTTTCCAGATCGGTCACGCGATCTTCCAGACTCATGACTCAGCCCTCCACAAAGGTGAAATGCTCGGTCAGGACCGCACGCAACCATTCGCGAATCGCGGCGACCTGCTCGTCACTGTACGGCTTGGCCGCTACTTTGCCCCACACCGGCGCAGGCCAGGCCGCATCATCGCGTTTGCGCACGATCACGTGCATGTGCAACTGACTGACAACGTTACCCAGGGTCGCGACATTCATTTTGTCAGCATCGAACAAATCCTTGAGCAACTCGGCCAGCGCAGTGGTTTCCTGCCACAGTTGTTGCTGGTCGACGACATCCAACTGAAACAACTCGCTGATATCGTCGCGACGAGGCACCAGGATGAACCAAGGATAGTTGGCATCGTTAGACAGCAGCAGGCGACTGAGCGGGAAATCGCCGATGACCAGGGTGTCCTGTTGAAGTCGTGGATCTAAAGCAAACACTGCGCGCACTCCCGGCTGATCTACATTATTCAGCTTAGCGGGCCATCCTTTCGGCGGCGCACCAAGCGACAGGACGGCAGCATACCTGCGAATGAAGCAGCCTTCACGATTGCCAGTGCCGATACCCTTGTACTGTCGACGCCCCGAGATATGGCATTTATCTGCCGAGCGCACCACTACGGAACCGGCGCTGGCTGAAAAACTGAAGAAATGACCGATATTGCGGCTCGCGTTCTTTTTAGCGCCCCGCGCGAAGTGTATGAATACTGGACAGCTGTAAAATTTTTTGCACCAAAACCGCACAGCGCGTCTACGCTCACTGCGTCGGGCATCCGCCGAATACTCACTGACGGGGTGAACCGGTAACGTTTTTGGTTGTCACGCGCGATCTTCGGCGCGGCAACACCATAGCAAGAATGGCGTCAAGCCCTGATAAAAAGGGGCTTGGCGCCCAGTATTCATGAGGCTTTTACAGGCACAGGCGAGTGATCGAAAAAATAACCGCAACAGAAATGCGGTTTGTGCACGCTTGTTGCATTCGTACCCATATGGACTATAAGCGCACCACTGGAAGTGGATGCCTTAAGCCCCATAAGAACAGTGGCAGGGTTGCCCGATGGAGATTCAAGTGTTTTGCCAGGGACTCTTTTTTACCGATGCAAAAAGGCCCATAAACAGCGAGAAAGTTGTCAGTCCGGCTGCGTCGGTACTGTGAATTTGCGACATCCACCACGCCATTTGCGACAACGTCGTAAAGAAGCTGAAAGGTTGGAATAGCAAGTATCGCCAACATTGTCGGCGTGATATAAGTTTGCGCCGACACAAAAAGAAAGAGCCGCCCAGATAATAAAACAGGTGGGACGGCAGTACTCTTCTAAAACCAAAGGAGCAAATCACGATGCGCGTGATGAAGTGGAGCATGATCGCACTGGCAGTTGCTGCAGCCGCCAGTTCTCAGTTGGCTACGGCCGCCCCGTTTGTAAGTGACCAGGCAGAAGCCAAAGGCTTTGTTGAGGACGCGACACTCACCGAGACGTTGAAGAACTACTACTTCAACCGCGACAACAAGAACGGCGGCAACGACCAGAAAGACTGGACTCAGGGCTTCCTCGGTAACTTCACCTCCGGTTACACCCAAGGTACTGTTGGCGTAGGTATCGATGCATACGGTTACCTGGCCTTGAAACTGGATGGCGGTGATGGTACTTCCGGTTCAGGCAACATGAGCCGTAGCGACACCGTTAACCCGAACAACGGTGCCCGCGACGTTAACGACAGCCAGGGCAAAGCCGGCGCGTCGATCAAATTCCGCGTTTCCAAAACCGAACTGAAATTCGGCGACATGCAGCCAAGCACTTCTCCAGTGTTCGCTGTAGGCGGTTCCCGCATCCTGCCGCAAACCGCCACTGGCTTCCAGTTGCAGAGCAGCGAAGTCAAAGACCTTGACCTCGAAGCCGGTCACTTCTACTCCGGCTCCAGCCAGGACAAAAACGCACGTGATGGCGGCCTGTACGCCAACTATGCGGGCGTGGAAGCCAACACGATCGATTACTTCGGCGGCAAGTACGGCATCACCGAAAACCTGAGCGCATCGCTCTACGGTGCCAAGCTGGAAGATATCTGGAACCAGTACTACGCGAACGTGAACCTGACCACCCCGTTCGGTGGCGACACCTCGCTGAACACTGATTTCAACATCTACCGCACCACCGACACCGGTGACAAGGAGGCAGGTGACATCAGCAACACGACCTTCTCCCTGGCAACTGCACTGTCGTTCCTGAAGGCTCATACCTTCACCCTGGGTTTCCAGAAGGTCAACGGCGACACCCCGTTCGACTACATCGGTGTGGGTAAAAACAACCGTGGTGGCGACTCGATCTTCCTCGCCAACTCCATCCAGTACTCTGACTTCAACGGTCCTGGCGAGAAATCCGTGCAAGCCCGTTACGACCTGAAAATGGCCGAGTACGGCGTTCCAGGCCTGAGCTTCATGGTTCGTTACGTTAAAGGTTGGGACATCGACGGTACCAACACTCCGGCTGGCAGCGCTTACGCCGGCCTGTACGGTGAAGATGGCAAACACCACGAAACCAACTTCGAAGCCAAATATGTTGTGCAGTCTGGCCCGGCGAAAGATCTGTCCTTCCGCATTCGTCAGGCCTGGCACACTGCCAACGCCGACCAGGGCGAAGGCGACGTCAAAGAGTTCCGCCTGATCACCGAATACCCACTGAACATCTTGTAATTGTCAGTGGTTAGTTTGGAAGCATAAAAAAAGGCCCATCTTCGGATGGGCCTTTTTTATTGCCTGTGACTTCAATTAACTGCCTGACCGATAAGTCAGGCAATTAATTAGCAACCTATCATTGTGTTGCCGACTCCTGCACCACGCGAATCACGCGCTGTGGAAAAGGAATATCAATACCGGCAGTCTTTAAACGATCACGCGACTGTTCGTTAAACATGAACATTACATCCCAATAGTCTGCGGTTTTAACCCACACACGCAGGGAAACAGTGATCGAGCTGTCGCCCAAAGTCGAAATGACGGCCTGGGGTGCCGGATCCTGCAATACGCGATCATCCTTGGCCAGATCCAGCAGAACCTGACGGGCCTTCTGCAGATCGGCTTCGTAATCGACACCGACATCGAACACGACCTTACGGGTCGGCTGACGATTGGTGTTGGTGATGATGCCGTTCGACAGATTACCGTTAGGCACGATGATGGTCTTGTTGTCGCCAGTACGCAGCACGGTGTGGAAAATCTGGATGCTGTCGACCGTACCCGACACGCCTTGCGCTTCGATCCAGTCACCGATACGGAATGGACGGAACAGCAGAATCAACACGCCGCCAGCGAAGTTCGCCAGGCTGCCCTGCAATGCCAGACCGATGGCCAGACCGGCAGCACCGATGGCAGCCACAAAGGAGGTGGTCTCGACACCGATCATCGAAGCAACGCTGACAATCAGCAGCACTTTGAGAATGATGTTGGCCAGGCTGCTGATGAAGCCTTGCAGCGCCAGATCGGCATTGCGCAGGGCCAACAGACCACCGAGTTTCTGTGTGACCTTGTTGATCAGCCACCAACCGATGGCCAGGGTAATCACCGCCAGCAGCACACGGCTGCCATACTCCATGATCATCGGGATCCACGCCTGGGACGCCTTGACCAGGTTGTCCACCTCAGCATTCAAATCCATGTTCTATCTCCTGATTTCCGGCTACCCGGGCTTAAAAAATAAACGGCAGAAAGACCGAACCTGCTGGGCTCAATCGTTTCTGCCGCTGCTTGGGCCTCGGACGCTGAAAACGCCGAGAGGTTCCCCCGACCGGAAAGCTTAGTCGCGGAAGTTGTTGAACTGTAGCGGCATGCCGAATTCCTTGGCACGCAGTGCAGCGATGGCTTCCTGCAGGTCATCACGCTTCTTGCCGGTCACACGAACCTGCTCGCCTTGAATGGCAGCCTGGACCTTGAGCTTGGCGTCCTTGATGTGGCCGACGATCTTCTTCGCCAGCTCTTTGTCGATGCCTTCCTTGAGCACGGCATCCTGCTTCATCAGCTTGCCCGAAGCGTAAGCGTCCTTGACCTCAAGGCACTGCACGTCGATCTTGCGCTTGACCAGCGCCAGCTTGAGGATTTCGATCATCGCTTCGAGCTGGAACCCGGCTTCAGCGGTCAGGCTCACGGTCAGGTCCTTTTCCTTGAACTCGAAGCTGCCTTTGCCTTTCAGGTCATAACGACGATCGAGTTCCTTCACGGCGTTCTCGACCGCGTTGGTGAGTTCGTGTTTGTCCAGTTCGGATACCACGTCGAACGACGGCATGTAATCTCTCCAATAAAAAGGCGCGCTCGATGTGGATGGAGCGCGCTTGGCTTGCGGTTAAAATCGGGCTCATTATAACGGGTCTTTTCCTACGAACACGGCGAGCCACACATGCCTGTACGCAATCGAGCAAAAAACTGATGTCGACCACCTGGCACATTCTCGGCGCCGGCAGTCTCGGCACGCTGTGGGCTACACGCCTGGCCCGTGCCGGCTTGCCGGTCCGACTGATCCTGCGGAACACCGAGCGCCTGCGCAGCTATGAAGCCGCCGGCGGCTTGACCCTGGTTGAACAAGGCCAGGCCAGTACCTATGCAGTGCCGGGCGAAACGCCGGACAGCCCTTCGGCGATTCGGCGCTTGCTGGTCGCCTGCAAAGCCTATGACGCCGAAAGCGCTGTTGCCCGCCTCGCCCCACGCCTGACAGAGGATGCCGAGCTGATCCTGCTGCAAAACGGCCTCGGCAGTCAGGACGCCGTCGCCACCCTGATACCCCAGGCTCGCTGCATCAGCGCTTCCAGCACCGAAGGCGCCTTTCGCGATGGCGACTGGCGCGTAGTGTTCGCCGGTCACGGCTTCACTTGGCTGGGTGATGTCACTCATCCGGTCGCGCCGATCTGGCTGGAGGATCTGCAAGCCGCGAACATTCCCCACGAGTGGAGTACCGATATCCTCACACGGCTGTGGCGCAAACTGGCGCTCAACTGCGCGATCAATCCACTGACCGTGCTGCACCACTGCCGCAACGGTGGTTTGCAGGATCATCACTGCGAAGTCGCCACGCTGTGCGCCGAACTCGCCGAGTTGCTGCAGCGCTGCGGCCAACCCGCTGCCGCTGAGAACCTGCAGCAAGAAGTCGAACGGGTGATTCAGGCGACGGCGGCCAATTACTCCTCGATGTACCAAGACGTGGCCAACCGGCGACGCACCGAAATCAGCTATCTATTGGGCCACGCCTGCAAAGTTGCCATCCGCCATCAATTGAATCTGCCGCACCTCAAGCAAATGCAGCAGCGACTGGTCGCGCATCTGCACAGCCTTGGATTGCCCAGCGACTGAGCAGCGGCTACGCTGGCCACTTGTTCCTTTGCTGCGATAAACCTGATGCCATTGCGCCAGCGCCTCGAAAACCTGCCGGTCGGCCAGAAACTGCTGGCCGCCCTGCTGGTGTTGTTGACCACGGTTTTGCTGGTCGCCAACCTGACCTTTATCAGCGCCGCCTACTACATCTCTCAGGAGAGCATGGCGCCGCAGGCGTTGCAGACCATCGGCCGACTGATCGCCAACCCGAGCCTGGTCAGCGAGTCCCTGCAATCGCCGGAGAGCGCCGAACGCCTGCTCAAGGAGCTCGACAGCTATTCGCCATTACGCGCCGCTGCGATATATGACGGCAAAGGCGAACGCCTCGCGCAGGTGCAGCGCGGCGACAAACTCAAATTGCCGGAACGCTATCGGCACATCGAAGCCTGGCAACTCACCGAGTTTCGCAGCAACCAGTTGATCACCCTGCCCCGCCCCGGCACCGCGCCCGGCCATCTGCTGTTGGTGGCGAGCAGCGAACTGCCGATGGCGTTCTACACCGGCACCCTGACCGCCAGTCTCGGCATCCTGATCTTCAGCGTGCTGTTGTGGCTAGTGATTGCCCGCCAGATCAAACGCCTGATCACCCGGCCGATCCATCAACTGGAAGAACTCTCGCGTCAGGTCACCCGCGAAGAGAACTACGCCCTGCGCGCCTCGCGCGGCAACCACGACGAAATCGGCAGCCTCGCCGAGGCGTTCAACACCATGCTCTCGCGCATCGAAGCCCGCGAGCAACAGCTCAAGCGCGCCCGCGACGACTCGCAAGCAGCTTATGATCAGGCACAGGGACTGGCCGAGGAAACGCGTCACACCAATCGCAAACTGGAGCTGGAGGTCCAGGTGCGCAGCAAGATCGAGAAGAAACTCACCGGCTTTCAGAACTACCTCAACAGCATTATCGACTCGATGCCTTCGGCGCTGATCGCCCTCGACGAGCAGCTCTACGTCACCCAATGGAACCAGGAAGCCAGCGCCCTCTCGGGCACGCGACTGGACGAGGCGCTGAACCAGCCGATTTTCCTCGCCTTCGAACCGTTGAAGCCGTTTTTGCCACAGCTCAAGCAGACCGTCGAACAGCACACTGTGGCGAAGATCGAGCGGGTAACATGGTTCAAGGACGATGAGCCCAAGCATTATGCGCTGACGTTTTATCCGCTGATGGGCGGTGCCGGACGCGGTGTGGTTATCCGCATCGACGACATTACCCAGCGCCTGTCGCTGGAGGAAATGATGGTGCAGTCGGAGAAAATGCTCTCGGTCGGAGGGCTCGCCGCCGGTATGGCCCACGAGATCAACAACCCGCTGGGCGCAATCTTGCATAACGTGCAAAACATTCGCCGGCGGCTCTCGGCCGACCTGCCGAAGAACCTCGAAACCGCTGAGCAACTCGGTATTGAAATCGAAACGGTCAACCGTTATCTGCAAGGCCGCGAAGTACCGCAACTGCTCGACGGCATTCAGCAGGCCGGCGCACGGGCGGCGAAAATCGTCACGCACATGCTCAGTTTCAGTCGCCGCAGCACCCGCCAGATGGCGCCGTGCGATCTGCCGGCGCTGATCGATCAAGCGGTAGAGATCGCTGGCAACGACTTCGATCTGGCCATCGGTTTCGACTTCAAGGGGCAGGCGATCATCCGCCAGTTCGACCCGGCACTCGGCCCGGTTCCGGGCACGGCCAACGAACTGGAACAGGTGCTGCTCAACCTTCTGAAAAACGCTGCGCAGGCGATTCACCAGCGCGAAGACGACAGCGAGCCGGGGCGGATCATTCTGCGCACTCGACTCAATCCGCCGTGGGCTGAAATTCAAGTCGAAGACAATGGCATCGGCATGAGCGAGAACGTGCGCAAACGCACCTTCGAGCCGTTCTTCACCACCAAGGAAATTGGTCAGGGCACCGGACTTGGCTTGTCGGTGTCGTACTTCATCATCACCAACAATCACAAAGGCCAGATGGAAGTGCAGTCCGCGCCCGGTCAGGGCACCTGCTTCACCTTGCGTCTGCCGTTGACGCCGCCTGCAGCCATCGGCGCCGAAACCAGTCAACTACCGAGGTAACCCATGGGCTTTCGCTTGTCGAAGATCTACACCCGCACTGGCGACAAAGGCGAAACCGGCCTGGGCGACGGCCGTCGCGTGCCAAAGGATCACCCGCGCATCGAGGCAATTGGCGAGGTCGATACACTGAACAGTCAGGTCGGCGTATTGCTCTCTGGGTTGATTGCCGAGCGGGAGGCGTTTCCAGGGCTGAACGAATTGATCGAGGTGCTTACGCCTTGTCAGCATCGGCTGTTCGATCTCGGTGGCGAGCTGGCGATGCCGGAGTATCAGGCGTTGAACGCGGCGGAAATCGAACGGCTGGAAGCAGCAATCGATGTCTGGAATGAAGAGCTGGGGCCGCTGGAGAATTTCATTTTGCCGGGTGGATCGATGCTGATTGCACAGGCGCATGTATGTCGCAGCCTGGCGAGGAGTGCCGAGCGGCGGTGTCAGCACTTGAATGCGATCGAGCCATTGGCCGGGGTCGGGCTGGCGTATATCAATCGGTTGTCGGATTTGTTGTTTGTGGCGGCGCGGTTGATTGCGCGGCGGCAGGGGATTGCGGAGATTCTTTGGCAACCGGCCCCAAAACCGACAGAGATGTAGCGCCTGACCGGCCGCCATCGCTGGCAAGCCAGCTCCCACAGGTTTCGAGTTGTACACAACATTTGTGAACGACACAAAACCTTGTGGGAGCTGGCTTGCCAGCGATGAGGCCTGCTGCCTTTACAGAGAATCAGGCCAGAACGCGCGAATCCCCGCCACACCCTGTGCACCAACGCCCCAGGCTTTTTCGCGCTCCGCCGGGCCTACCCCACCCAACAGAAACACCGGCTTACCGAATCCCTCGATCAACGCCGCAGCCTGATCCCAGCCCAACGGCTGCGCATCCGGGTGAGTCAGCGTCGGCTGCACCGGTGACAAGGTCACAAAGTCCACACCCATCTGCTCGGCCAGCGCCAACTCTTCAGCGTTGTGACACGACGCCGCCAACCAGCGCTCCGCCGGCAACGGACGCCCCGCCGCCGCGTACTTACGCAATTGCGCAGCGGTGATGTGCCAACCGGCCGACGGGAAATCGCCAAGCCATTCGAACGGCCCCTTGATCATCAACTGCGCCTTGCCCGCACACAGGCCGGCCGCATCGACCGCCAAATCGCGATACTTGGGGTCATAGCCATTTGGCGCGCGCAGCTGAATCAACTTGATCCCACCGGCAATCGCCTTCTGGATACCGCGCAGTAACGCCGGGGTTTCCAGGTCTTCCGGGGTGATCAGGTATTCAGCCGGCAAACGCGCCGCCGCTACGATCGGCTGGTTGGCCGCGGGAAACTCGTAGTTCACCAACTCCTTCGCCGCGACCCAGGCCAATGGCTGACCTTCGGCACCGTGAGGTTCGCCGGTGAATGCCGAGACTTCCCAGACATCCAGCAGCACCTGCTTGTCGGGGTAGTCGTGACGCACCTTGATCAACGGCCGGGCAGCAACAACGACGATGCCCAACTCCTCGTGCAGCTCACGGGCCAGTGCGCTTTCAACTGTCTCATCCACCTCGACCTTGCCGCCGGGAAACTCCCACAACCCACCTTGATGCTGTGAGTCGGCGCGGCGGGCGATGAGGATTTTGCCGCTGTCGTCACGGATGACGGCGGCGGCGACGTGTACACGTTTCACGGATTCAATTCCTCCAGTCCGGCCTTCTGCCACGCCTTGAAGGCGGGCCATTGGTAGACGGCTTCAACATAGGCTTCGTCGGCGGCCGGCAGTTGCACCTGATAGGTGCGCAGGCGCACGGCAATCGGCGCGAAGAAGGCATCGGCCAGACTGACGCGGCCAAACAGATAAGGTCCGCTCTCGGTGGCGGCGGCGCGGCACTCGGCCCACAGCGCGAGCATGCGTTCGATGTCGACCTTCACTTCTGGCGGTACCGGGTTCAGCGGTGCGTCATGGTGGAGGTTGAATGGCATGTGATTGCGCATGGCGAAGAAGCCGCTGTGCATTTGTGCGCAGGCAGATCGGGCCTGAGCGCGGGCGAAAATATCCGTCGGCCAGAGTTGCTCGGACGGGAATGTCTCGGCGAGGTATTCGGCAATGGCCAGTGAGTCGGCAATGGTGCCACGCGCTGTTTGCAGCAGCGGGACTTTGGCGGTCGGCGAATGCTTGAGCAGCAGTTCGCGGGTGTCGGGCTTGCCGAGCTTGATCAGTTCTTCGCTGTAGGGTGCGCCGGTCAGTTCGAGCGCCAGGGCGGCGCGCAGGGACCAGGAGGAAAGCAGTTTGTCGCCGATGATCAGGTGCAGGGACATGGTTGGGTGCCTTTCATCAGGAGGAACAGTCCAGAATCTTTGGTGCCTGACAGGTCGCCATCGCGAGCAGGCTCACTCCTACAGGTGATCTGTGGCGTTCACAAACCACTGTAGGAGTGAGCCTGCTCGCGATGCAGGCGACTCGGTCTCAGGTTAAATCAAGTGCGGTATTCGGCGTTGATCTTCACGTACTCATGCGACAGGTCAGTGGTCCAGATGGTTTCGCTGCAATCGCCGCGACCCAGTTCGATACGGATGGTGATTTCTTCCTGCTGCATCACCGCCGAACCCTGCGCTTCAGTGTAGGTCGCCGCGCGGGCGCCACGGCTGGCGATGCACACGGCGCCGAGGAACACGTCGATCTTGCTCACGTCCAGATCCGGCACGCCGGCACGACCGACGGCCGCCAGGATGCGACCCCAGTTCGGGTCAGAGGCGAATAGCGCGGTCTTGATCAGCGGCGAGTGCGCCACGGTATAGCCAACGTCCAGGCATTCCTGGTAATTGCCGCCGCCATTCACTTCAACGGTGACGAACTTGGTCGCGCCTTCGCCGTCGCGCACGATGGCCTGGGCGACGTCCATGCACACTTCGAATACCGCTTGCTTCAGTTTGGCGAACAGCTCGCCTTCGGCGCGGGTGATTTCCGGCAGTGCAGCCTTGCCTGTAGCGATCAGCATGCAGCAGTCGTTGGTCGAGGTGTCGCCGTCGATGGTGATGCGGTTGAACGACTTGTTGGCGCCGTCGAGCATCAAATTGTGCAGGACTTCGCGGGAGACTTTGGCGTCAGTGGCAATGTATCCGAGCATGGTCGCCATGTTCGGACGGATCATGCCCGCGCCTTTGCTGATGCCGGTAACGGTGATGGTCACGCCGTCATGTTCGAACTGACGGCTGGCGCCCTTCGGCAGGGTGTCGGTGGTCATGATGCCGGTGGCGGCGGCTTCCCAGTTGTTTTCCGACAAGTCGTCCAGCGCGGCTTGCAGCGCGCCTTCGATCTTCTCGACTGGCAGTGGCTCACCGATCACACCGGTGGAGTACGGCAGGATCTGGCCGGCATCAACGCCGGTCAGCTCAGCCAGCTTCGCAGTGGTGCGTTCAGCGGCGGCCAGCCCCGGCTCACCGGTGCCAGCGTTGGCATTGCCAGTGTTGGTCAGCAGATAGCGCACAGCATTCTGCACGCGTTTTTTCGCCAGGATCACCGGTGCCGCGCAAAACGCGTTCAAGGTGAACACGCCCGCAACGGTCGAGCCTTCGGCGCAGCGCATCACAACGACATCCTTGCGCCCGGGGCGCTTGATGCCGGCCGAGGCGATACCGAGTTCAAAACCGGCAACCGGGTGCAACGTTGGCAAAGGACCAAGACCAACAGCCATGAATGCGCTCCTTACTCAATGAAGTCAGCACCGTCACTCGCGGCGACGGTGGTTTGAATGGCAAAACGCCGCGACGGCAGGAGCCGGTCGCGGCGCGGGTATTTCAGCGATTGAAACGGGTTTTACTGGATCTGCCCGTGGCAATGCTTGAATTTCTTGCCCGAACCGCAGTAGCACAGTTCGTTGCGGCCCAGCTTCTGCTCGTTGCGAACCGGCGCAGTGGCGAGGGCCACATCGACCTCTTCACCGAGTATTTCCGGTTGCTCCAGGCCCGGGGCTTCAGCGTGTTCGAACTGCATGCGGGCGGCCAGTGCTTCGGCTTCCTGACGCAGACGTTGCTCTTCGGCTTCCGGATCTTCGCGGCGAACCTGAACGTGCGACAGCACACGGATCGAGTCGCGCTTGATCGAATCGAGCAGCTCGGAGAACAGCGTGAACGACTCGCGCTTGTACTCCTGCTTCGGGTTCTTCTGGGCATAGCCACGCAGGTGGATACCGTGACGCAAGTGATCCATGGTCGACAGGTGGTCTTTCCACAGATCGTCCAGCACGCGCAGTACGATTTGTTTCTCGAACGAGCGCAGTGCCTCGGCACCGGCCTGATCTTCTTTCTCGTTGTACGCCGCCATCAGCTCGGTCATGAGCTTCTCGCGCAGGGTTTCTTCGTACAGGTGATCGTCTTCGTCGAGCCAATGCTGGATCGGCAATGTCACGCCAAAGTCGCTGGCAATCGAAGCTTCCAGACCGGCCACGTCCCACTGCTCTGGCAGCGATTGCGGTGGAATGTGCGCACTGACGGTCGCGTTGAGCACGTCCTGACGGAAATCGGCGATGGTTTCACCGATGTTGTCAGCGGCCAGCAACGTGTTACGCATGTGATAGATCACTTTACGCTGTTCGTTGTTGACGTCGTCGAACTCGAGCAGTTGCTTGCGAATGTCGAAGTTGCGGCCTTCAACCTTGCGCTGCGCCTTCTCGATTGCGTTGGTCACCATGCGGTGCTCGATCGCTTCGCCCGGCTGCATGCCCAGGGCTTTCATGAAGTTCTTCACCCGGTCAGAGGCGAAAATGCGCATCAGGCTGTCTTCCAGCGACAGGTAGAAGCGGCTCGAACCGGCATCGCCCTGACGACCGGCACGGCCACGCAGCTGGTTGTCGATACGACGGGATTCGTGACGCTCGGACGCAATAACCTGCAAGCCGCCCGATTCGAGCACTTGCTGGTGACGCTTCTGCCAGTCGGCCTTGATCTGGGCAATCTGCTCAGGGGTCGGGTTTTCCAGCGACGCGACTTCAACTTCCCAGTTACCGCCCAACAGGATGTCGGTACCACGACCAGCCATGTTGGTGGCGATGGTCAGAGCGCCCGGACGACCGGCCTGCGCGATGATCTCGGCTTCTTTTTCGTGGAACTTGGCGTTGAGAACCTTGTGCTCGATTCCTTCCTTCACGAGCAATGCGGACATGTGCTCGGAGGTTTCGATGGTGGCAGTACCCACCAGCACCGGACGACCGGCCGCCATGCTTTCCTTGATGTCCGCAACGATTGCCGCATATTTCTCTTCGGCGGTGAGGAACACCAGGTCATTGAAGTCTTTACGCGCCAACGGCTTGTTTGGCGGAATGACCATCACTTCCAGACCATAGATCTGGTGGAATTCGAACGCTTCGGTGTCGGCAGTACCGGTCATGCCGGACAGCTTGGTGTACAGACGGAAGTAGTTCTGGAACGTGGTCGATGCCAGGGTCTGGCTCTCGGCCTGGATGTTCAGACCTTCCTTGGCTTCGATGGCCTGGTGCAGGCCTTCGGACAGACGACGACCCGGCATGGTACGGCCGGTGTGTTCGTCGACCAGTACGACCTGGCCGTCCTGCACGATGTATTCGATGTTGCGGTTGAACAGCTTGTGCGCACGCAGACCGGCATACACGTGAGTCAACAGGCCCAGGTTATGTGCCGAGTACAGGCTCTCGCCTTCAGCCAGCAGGCCGACGCGGGTGAGCATGTCTTCGATGAACTGGTGACCGGCTTCGTTGAGTTCGACCTGACGGGTCTTCTCGTCAACGGTGTAGTGGCCAGCCTTGGTGACTTCGCCTTCGACTTCTTCGACGTGCAACTCCAGCTGCGGGATCAGTTTATTGATCTCCATGTACAGCTTGGAGCTGTCCTCGGCCTGACCGGAAATGATCAGCGGGGTACGCGCTTCGTCGATGAGGATGGAGTCGACTTCGTCGATCACGGCAAAGTTGAGTTCGCGCTGGAATTTTTCTTCCATGCTGAACGCCATGTTGTCGCGCAGGTAGTCGAAACCGAATTCGTTGTTGGTGCCGTAGGTGATGTCGGCGGCGTAGGCCAGACGCTTCTCTTCCGGCGGCTGGAACGGCGTCACGACGCCGACGGTCAGGCCGAGGAATTCATACAGCGGGCGCATCCAGTTGGCGTCACGACGCGCCAGGTAGTCGTTCACTGTCACAACGTGCACGCCCTTGCCGGACAATGCGTTGAGGTAAACACCCAGGGTCGCTACGAGGGTTTTACCCTCACCGGTGCGCATTTCGGCGATCTTGCCTTCATGCAAGGTCATGCCACCGACGAGCTGCACGTCGAAGTGACGCATACCCATGATGCGCTTGCCGGCTTCGCGGGCGACCGCAAAAGCTTCTGGCAACAGCTTGTCGAGGGTTTCCCCTTTGGCGATGCGGGCCTTGAACTCATTGGTCTTGGCGCGCAATTGATCGTCCGAAAGGGCCACCATTTGCTCTTCGAAGGCATTGACGAGCTGCACCGTCTTGAGCATGCGTTTGACTTCACGCTCGTTCTTGCTTCCAAAAAGTTTCTTTAACAAAGGCGCAAACATATCGGCAGGATCTTCCACACTAAAGGGATGGAGGGCGGCCCCGTGAGCGTCGCCCGTGCAGCCCTCATGGCCGCATGCGAACGAGCATTCTACCCGGAAACGGAAGTGAGGAAAGTGGCGATGTTCCACGATGCTGGCACTGCGCTTTGACGGGGCTCACTTAAAATAGGGGCGTTTTGCTCAACTTCAAGTCATACAAGGCAGAAGTTAGTCGTTGATTTAATGGGTAAAGCGGGGGCAAAAGCAATGGGCGAGTGAGATCGGCCTTTCTGCTACCATGGCGATTCTGTTACTTCAGGTGTTCGATCATGGCATTTCGCCCTCTTACGGCCAGAGCACCCGCCGTTCTCTTGCGCGAAGCCAAGCCGCTCAAGGCCATCCTCGGCCATGCCCAGCGACTGGGCCATTTGCAGCGCCTGCTCGAAAGTCAACTGCAACCCGCCGCCCGCGAACACTGCCATGTGGCGTCGTGGCGCGAGGGCAGTTTGCTGCTGATTATCACCGATGGCCATTGGGCCACACGCTTGCGCTACCAGCAAAAGCGTTTGCAGCGGCAACTGCAGATGTTCGATGAGTTCGCCAGTTTGACGCGGATTCTGTTCAAGGTGCAGCCGCCGACGGTGCAGCGCGGAGCGACCGGGCATACCATGGATTTGTCGACGGATGCGGCGGCGACGATTCAGGCGACAGCAGACGGGATCAGTGATCCGGGGTTGCGCGCGGCGCTGGAACGCCTGGCGGCGCACGCGAAAGACAAAACCTGACAGCTATCAATAATTGCAGGAGTGAGCCTGCTCGCGATAGCGGTGAAACAGTCGACATTGTCGTGACTGGCATACCGCAATCGCGAGCAGGCTCACTCCTACATTGGATCAGCGGCGTTTGCTGCCACCGAGTAAAGAGCCCATAAGGCCGCGTACCAGTTGTTTGCCCAGATTGTTGGCCGCCTGGCGCATGGCGGATTTCAGCGCTTGCCCGGCAGCGGTGCCGAGAAACTCTCCGGCCCTGTCGGCGAGGCTTGGTTCTTCAACCGCAGGCTTGCCGGCGGGTGCCTCGGCGTCAGGCGCCAAGCCTTTACGCCCCATGAGAATCTCATACGCCGACTCACGATCGATCGGCTTGTCATAGCGGCCCTTGAACGGCGATCCGGCAATCAGCACGGTTCGTTCGGTCTCGGTCAGCGGCCCGATTCGCGATTGCGGTGGCGCCACCAGCACACGCTGGACCATTTCCGGCGTGCCCTTCTCGGCAAGGGTTCCGACCAACGCTTCGCCGATCCCCAGCTCCGTCAACACCGACAACGTATCGAACGCCGGATTCGGCCGGAAGCCATCTGCCACCGCGCGCAGGGACTTCTGCTCCCTGGCGGTGAAGGCGCGCAAGCCATGCTGGATTCGCAGGCCAAGCTGGGCCAGCACATCATCGGGCAAGTCCGCTGGCGACTGGGTGACGAAATACACGCCAACGCCTTTCGAGCGAATCAGCCGCACCACTTGTTCCAGACGCTCCTGCAAAGCCTTGGGCGTATCGCCGAACAACAAATGCGCCTCATCGAAAAACAACGCCAGCAGCGGTTTGTCGGCATCGCCGCGTTCGGGCAGTTGCTCAAACAGCTCAGCCAGCAGCCACAACAGGAACGTCGCGTAGACTTTCGGCGCCTCATGCACCAGACGACTGGCGTCCAATAGATGAATGCGCCCACGGCCATCAGCCGCCGGTTGCAGAATATCTTCGAGTTGCAGCGCCGGCTCGCCAAACAAGGCTTCGGCGCCCTGCTGTTCCAGTGTCGCCAGGCGGCGCAACAGCGCCTGGCTGGAACCGGTGGTCATCAATGCAGCGTCTTCGCCCAACAGTTGCGGGTTGTCCTTGAGGTGATTGAGCAGCGCTTTCAGGTCCTTCAGGTCCAGCAGCAACAGGCCTTCACGATCAGCGACCTTGAACGCTGCGTAGAGCGCCGCCTGCTGACTGTCGGTCAGTTCCAGCAGGCTGCCGATCAACAACGGGCCCATTTCACTCAACGTAGTGCGCAACGGATGACCGGATTCGCCGTGGATATCCCACAAGGTCACCGGATAAGCCTGCGCCTTGTAGTTGAGCCACGGCATCCCGCCAATGCGCTCGGCAACCTTGCCCTGCGGGTTGCCGGCAGCACCGAGGCCACACAGATCGCCCTTGATGTCAGCGGCAAACACCGCGACCCCGGCGTCACTGAACGCTTCGGCCAGACGTTGCAAGGTAACGGTTTTACCGGTACCGGTGGCGCCGGCGACCAGCCCGTGGCGGTTCGCCAGGCGCATGGCCTGACCAAGCTGTTGCCCCGCGAGGTCCGCGCCGATAACGAGTTGCGATGAGTCAGGCATTTTGTCACCCAATGGTTAATCTTTGATTCTGCATGGCCGATACACAAAGGTGAGAGCCCGACCATAAGTCGGGCCGGACATTTCCCTAAGGAGAGACGGAAATATCAGCTTGTTTTCACCGTTGCCCATTTCGCGCGCCTCTATAAAAGCACGCCCTGGACACTAAGACCTTAGCGGAACCCCAAGCCATGAACAAAAATCTGCGCTTCAGCCATAAAATCTTGCTTGCCGCCGCCCTCATCGTCATTGCCGCCTTCGCCTCGTTTACCTTGTACAACGACTGGCTACAGCGCAATGCGATCCGCGATGACCTGAACAACTATCTCAACGAGATGGGCGAGGTCACCGCCGGCAGCATCCAGACCTGGCTCAACGGTCGCATTCTGCTGATCGAGAACGCCGCCCAGAACATTTCGATCAATCCCGAACCCGCCAACGTCGCCAGCCTGCTCGAACAGAAGACCCTGACCTCGACGTTCATGGCCACTTATCTGGGCGATGCCACCGGGCATTTCACTATCCGCCCGGACACGAAGATGCCGGACGGTTTCGATCCACGCGTGCGCCCTTGGTATAAAGGTGCCGAGAGCAGCAGCACCTCGACCCTGACCGAACCGTACATCGACGCCGCCACCGGGCAACTGATCATCTCCATCGCCACCGCCTCGAAAAAGGCCGGCCAGAGCGTCGGCGTGGTAGGCGGCGACTTGAGCCTGCAATCGCTGGTCGACACCCTCGCCGCCCGCGACTTCGACGGCATGGGTTATGTGTTCCTGGTCAGCGCCGACGGCAAGATCCTCGTCCACCCGGACAAAGCCCTGGTGATGAAATCACTCAAGGAAGCTTATCCACAGGACACCCCGCGCATCAGCAGCGACTTCAGTGAAGTCACCGTTGATGGCAAAACCCGCATCGTCACCTTCGCGCCGATCAAAGGCTTGCCGTCAGTGAACTGGTACATCGGTCTGTCGGTGGACAAGGATCAGGCGTTCGCGATGCTCAGCGAGTTCCGTACGTCGGCGGTGATTGCCACGGTGATTGCCGTGGCGATCATCCTTGCTCTGCTTGGCATGCTGATTCGCATCCTGATCCAGCCGCTGCACGTCATGACCCGCGCCATGGAAGACATTGCCGACGGCGAAGGCGACCTGACCAAACGCCTGACCATCGTCAATAACGATGAGTTCGGTGTTCTGGGTACCGCATTCAACCGCTTCGTCGAGCGTATCCACGGCTCGATCCGCGAAGTGTCGTCGGCCACCGGGCAAGTCAACGAAGTCGCCCTGCGCGTGGTCGCTGCGTCGAACTCGTCGATGTACAACTCTGATCAACAGGCCTCGCGTACCAGCAGCGTGGCTGCAGCGATCAACCAGCTCGGCGCTGCGGCACAGGAAATCGCCCGCAACGCTGCGCAGGCCTCGAACCAGGCCAGCGATGCTCGCGGTCTGGCGGAAGATGGCCAGCAAGTGGTGGATCGCAGCATCAAGGCGATGAATCAGCTGTCGAGCATGCTCAGCGCGTCGAGCAGCAACATCGAATCGCTGAACAGCAAAACCGTGAACATCGGCCAGATTCTTGAAGTGATCACCAGCATTTCCCAGCAGACCAACCTGCTGGCGCTCAATGCCGCGATCGAAGCTGCGCGTGCCGGTGAGGCCGGCCGTGGGTTCGCCGTGGTGGCGGATGAAGTGCGCAATCTGGCGCATCGTACCCAGGAATCGGCGCAGCAAGTGCAAACGATGATCGAGGAGCTGCAAGTCGGCGCCCGTGAATCGGTGAGCACCATGAGTGACAGCCAGCGCCACAGCCAGGACAGCGTGGAAATTGCCAACCTCGCCGGGGAGCGTTTGAACAGCGTGACCCAGCGTATTGGCGAGATCGACGGGATGAACCAGTCGGTGGCGACCGCGACCGAGGAGCAGACCGCTGTGGTCGAGTCGATCAACGTCGACATCACCGAGATCAACACGCTGAACCAGGAAGGCGTGGAGAACTTGCAGGCGACGTTGCGGGCTTGCTCGGATCTGGAGCAGCAGGCTTCGCGGTTGAAACAGCTTGTGGGTAGTTTCCGGATTTAAGATCAAAAGCCTACCCCCTCACCCCAGCCCTCCCGAAACGTCGGACCGCCCCCAAGAGGGCGAGGGGGAAAGGGAGCCGATCTTCATGCTGTTCAAAACCTGAGTTCGACTGAAGACGTTCAGGTCGATGAATCAAGCCCAGACACCTCGGTCAGTCCCCTCTCCCTCCGGGAGAGGGTTAGGGTGAGGGGCTCTGAAGCTCTTCAGCTCCACCGCGCAATCCCGACCGAACATCTATTCTTGATAAAGGTCAACCAAGGGAGAACCACGCAGCGGAGGGTTGATCACCGTGCACATCGCCGACATCACCATGTTCTACGCCCCGGCCAGCGGTGGCGTGCGCACTTATCTGGATGCCAAGCACCGCCGGTTGGGCGTCAGGCCCGGCATTCGCCACAGCCTGCTGATCCCCGGCGCCGACTTCGGCGAACACGACGGCCTCTACACGGTGCCTGCCCCGGCCCTGCCCTTCGGCAAGGGTTACCGTTTTCCGCTGCGTCTGGCTCCTTGGCGAAATGTCCTGGAGGATTTGCAGCCGGATCTGATTGAAGTCGGCGATCCCTACCTTACGGCTTGGGCCGCTCTGGATGCACGGCGGACGCTGGACGTGCCGGTCATCGGCTTCTATCACTCGGACCTGCCGTTGCTGGTCAGCAATCGCATGGGCCATTGGGTCACGCCGAATGTCGAGGCTTATGTCACCAGGCTTTACGGCAACTTCGACCGCGTGCTCGCGCCAAGCCAGGTGATGGCCGACAAACTGATTGGCCTGGGCGTGCGCAATGTCTACGTTCAACCATTGGGTGTGGATCTGCAAACCTTCCACCCCGAGGCTCGTGACCCTGGTCTGCGCGCAGAACTGGGTCTGGCCGAAGACACGCGCCTGCTGATTTTCGCCGGGCGTGGTTCGAAGGAGAAAAACCTGCCGGTGCTGCTCAAGTGCATGCAGCGCCTCGGCCCGCGCTATCACCTGCTGCTGGTCGGCTCATCAATGCCGGCGCTGGTGCCGGACAACGTGACGGTGATCGACGAATTCTGCCCGGCGCCGAAGGTCGCACGCCTGATGGCCAGTGCCGATGCGCTGTTGCATGCCGGTGATCAGGAAACCTTTGGTCTGGTGATCCTCGAAGCGATGGCGTGCGGCATTCCGGTGGTCGCCGTCGCTGCCGGAGCGTTCGAAGAAATCGTCGACGAATCCTGCGGTCTGCTGTGCACACCAAACAATCCGCAGGCCATGGCCAATGCCGTGCGCGAGTTGTACAGCCGCGGCTGCGCAAACCTCGGCCAGCGAGCGCGTCAGCACGTCGAACGCTATTACGCCTGGGACACCGTCGTCGACAGCCTGCTCAGTCATTATCACGCCGCCCTCGGCCACACCTTGCCACGGGTGGCCAATGCTTGAGTCCCCGCGTGCGCCCGCCGTATTGCTGGTGCTGCATGACGTAGCGCCGTCGACGTGGGCGGACTATCAGACCTTTGTCGAGGCGGTCGATGCACTGGGCAATGTGCCGCTGACCTGGCTGGTGGTGCCCGATTTCCACCGGCACGATGCCCTCGACGATCATCCGGCGTTTTGTCGAATGCTCGATAAGCGTGTCGCCCGTGGCGATGAGTTGGCGTTGCACGGGTATTTCCACGACGACCAAGAGCCTGCCCCGACCACGCCGCGCGACTGGTTCATGCGCCGTGTTTACACCCATGAAGGGGAGTTCTATCGTTTGTCCCGTGAAGCCGCCCTCGCCCGTGTGCGCGCCGGTATCGAAGTGTTCCAGCGCCATGACTGGCCGCTGCACGGCTTCGTCGCCCCGGCGTGGTTGATGAGCGATGGCACCCGTCAGGCACTGCGTGAATTGCCGCTGAGCTACACCAGTGATCCGCAGCATCTTTATCGATTACCGGATTTCACCGCCATCGACGCGCCGGGGCTGGTCTGGAGCGCCCGCAGCGCCTGGCGTCGGGGTTTGTCAAAAATAGTCAGCGAGCAGCGTCAGCAGCGCTGGCGTCAGGCACCGGTGATTCGGCTAGGCTTGCACCCCGTGGACATGCGCCACGGTTTTTCCCGTGATTACTGGCTGCACACCCTTGAACATTTGCTCGACGAAGGACGCAAACCGATGACCAAAATCAACTGGCTCGCCCGACAGCGCGGTCAACGGGAACACGCCGCGTGAGCCGCAGTATTTTGTTGCTGATCGGCCTGCTCGCGGCCGTGCTGATTCCGGTCGTGCTTGGCGGTGGCGACACCTGGTCGCGCCTGCAAAGTTTTCCGCTGCTGTGGTTGTTGATCATGTTCGGCATGATTCTGCTCTGCTGGGGCATCAACACCCTGCGCTTGCGTCTGTTGCTCGGCGATCAACGCGACCGGGTCACGCCAATGAGAAGTCTCGGCGTGGTGATGGCTGCCGAATTCGCCTATTGCGCCACACCCGGCGGCAGTGGCGGGCCGTTGACGATCATGGCCCTGCTCGCTCGCAGCGGCGTGCGCCCGGCGCGGGGCAGCGCTGTGTTCGCCATGGATCAACTGAGTGACCTGCTGTTCTTTCTTTGTGCGCTAAGCGGGATTCTGATTTACGCGCTGTTTCAGCACCTCAGTGATCGCCTGGAATGGCTGCTGATGGTCAGTGCGGTTTCGTTGTTGGGTGGCTTGTTCAGTTGCGTGCTGGTGGCGCGTTATCACCGCGTATTGATTCGCCTCAGCGGCCGCTTGTTGGCCAGGATGAACGTCAGCGCCATTACTCGACGGCGCTGGGCGCGCAAGTTGCTGCACTTTCTCGCGGCATTCACCGACACCTTGAAGTTGCCATGGCAGACACTGGTCAAAGTCTTTGCCCTGACCTGCGTGCATTGGTTGCTGCGCTACAGCGTGTTGTATCTGGCGTTGCGCGGGCTTGGCGCGGACTTGCAGTGGGCCTGGAGTTTCCTGGTGCAGATGCTTTCGCTCGGCGCCGGGCAGTTCAGTCTGTTGCCAGGTGGCGCGGGGGCGGCGGAATTGACCTCGGCGGCGCTGTTGGCGCCGATGGTGGGGAAATCGACGGCAGCAGCGGCGATTCTGATCTGGCGGGTGGTGACGTATTACTTTTATCTGCTGGTGGGTGGCCCGGTGTTTTTGTTGATGCTGGGGCGGCCGTTGCTGAGGAAACTGATGAAAGTGCGTCAAGCTTAAAAGATCGTCCGATCGCGGCCCGAGCCTTCGGCAGCTCCTATATTGAACGCTTACACCTGCAGGAGCTGCCGAAGGCTCGGGCCGCGATCGGACGATCTTTTCAGGCTTCGCCTGTTTCATCGTCCGACTCTGGTTTTACCTGCTCCCACAATTCAGCCGCACCGGGAAACTCGGTGCCATCCTCCGAGCTCATGTCCTCCGGGTCGTAGCGACTCAAACAACCCTCGCCCAACGTCGCCGGTGCTTTGGAAGTGGCTTTGTCCAGTGGATCGGTCATGGCTTTTCCTCAAAGCAGAAATGACAAAGGGTCTGGACAATTGAACGCCCAGACCCTTGGTTCTTCAAGCCTGCGGGCGCTCGATCAGAACACCACAGTCTTGTTGCCGTGCACCAGCACGCGATCTTCGAGGTGATAACGCAGGCCACGGGCCAACACCATCTTCTCGACGTCACGGCCGAAACGCACCATGTCTTCGATGCTGTCACTGTGGCTGACGCGTACCACGTCCTGCTCGATGATCGGGCCGGCGTCCAGCTCTTCGGTCACATAGTGGCAGGTCGCGCCGATCAGTTTCACGCCACGCAGGGAAGCCTGGTGGTACGGCTTCGCGCCAACGAACGATGGCAGGAAGCTGTGGTGAATGTTGATCACCTTGTGCGCGTATTCACGGCACATGTCCGGCGGCAGGATCTGCATGTAGCGCGCCAGCACGACCACTTCGGCATCGTGCTGTTTGACCAGACGCGACACTTCGTCGAAGGCCGGTTGCTTGTCCTGCGGATTGACCGGGACATGGTAATAAGGAATGCCGTGCCACTCGACCATGCTGCGCAGGTCATCGTGGTTGGAAATCACGCAGGAGATCTCACAGTCCAGTTCGTCGCTGTGCCAGCGGTGCAGCAAGTCGGCGAGGCAGTGAGATTCGCGGCTGGCCATCAGCACGACGCGTTTTTTCTGCTCGGTATCGGTAATACGCCAGTCCATCGAAAACTCTTCGGCGATTGGCGCAAACTTCTCGCGCAATACTTCAATACCGAATGGCAGCGAATCGGCACGAATTTCGTGACGCATGAAGAACCAGCCGACCTGATTATCCGAGTGGTGGCTCGCTTCGGTGATCCAGCCATTGTGGGCTGCCAGAAAATTACTGACTTTGGCAACGATGCCAACGCGGTCCGGGCAAGATATCACCAGCCGAAAAGTGCGCATGAGGGGAAAACTCCAGAACTTCGCAAAGGCCGCCATTCTAGCGACTGCGCAGGAAAACTGCAGTATCGATGAGTGCTGGCGTGGGCGCGGCCACGGCGTACGACGTTTTCACGGGGATAATCGTCAGCATGATGGCGCGCCGACAGCACCGTTTGATCAGACAAGTGTGAATATCTGTGATGACTGCATCACACTATTTAACTGAATATTCAGTTTGTCGCTAATACCCTGCAACTAATTCAAATAAAAACTCCGGTTAAATGTTTACTTGATGAAACACCCTGACTATTATTGCGCCACTGTCCCCTGCCATTCAGCATCCTACTAAGGTAGTAATCATGTCCTTGATCAACGAATATCGCGCCACCGAAGAAGCTATCAAAGAGCTGCAAGCCCGTTTGAAGAACCTGTCGCAAGACGACAAACTGCAAGCCGAGCTGGAATTCGAAGGCAAACTGCGCACCCTGATGGGCGAATACTCCAAGTCCCTGCGTGACATCATTGCCCTGCTGGATCCGGATGCAAAATCCAAAGCTCCACGTGGCGGTGCAGTAAAAACTACCGGCACCAAACGTGCACGCAAAGTTAAGCAATACAAAAACCCGCACAATGGCGAAGTCATCGAAACCAAAGGTGGCAACCACAAAACTCTGAAAGAGTGGAAAGCCAAGTGGGGCGGTGACGTGGTTGAAGGCTGGGCTACCCTGCTGGGCTAAGCCGCAATGCCTTCGCAGAACGTTCTGCGATAAAAACAAACGCCAGCTTGCGCTGGCGTTTTTTTATTCCCGCTATTGTCGGGCGGACATGTTCGATTTCAAAGATTCAAACGTTTGCGCAATGCTTCGACATAATTCTGCCATTCACCGAGTACCTGGCTTTGCATCGGCGCAGCATTAAGCATCCATTGCTCCAACGCCTGCGTAAAAGAATCGAGGGTATTGGGTGCACCCATTTCGGCTTGGCACAAACGCTGCTGACAAAATATTCGCCAGCGTTCCTGCTCTTCAAAACTCAACGTATCGGGAAAGTTGCGTGCTCGATATCGAAAGAGCAACTCGGGCAAACGTTCATCATCGAAAGGCCACTGCTCTTGCGCTAATTGCGCAGGGTCGGCGGTTCTCACTTGCTCACATAGACGTCGATCACGGTCACCGATAAATCCGTCGTACAACTGTTGTTCCGGATCCTCGCTCGGGGTGAAGTCTTCGCTGGCATAAATAGTCGCAACTTTATCTTTCCAGACTAGTTGTGCGTCAGTTAGCCGCAGTGCCCGTTCCTGATAAAGCGCCATGTCCAGGCCCAGGCGTTGCTGATCTGCCGGACGCAACACCGCAAGCGGCGCCACCACCGGGCAACGGTTGACGTGAATCAGCTTCAGCGGCACCGGCAACTCACCTTCAAGCAAGTCATCGCGGCGGGTGTACAGGCGCTGGCGCAGGGTTTGTGCGTCCAGGTCGAGCAAACCCTGCGGGTCGAGGTGCAGGTCGCAGACGATCAAGGCATTACGGTTTTTCGGGTGCCAGGCCAGTGGCAGCACCACACCGATGTAATGGCGCGCTGCCGAAAAGCGCCCGGAAACATGCACCATCGGCTGCAACAGACGAATCTGGTCCATGACTTTCTGTTTGCTGCGCAACTGAAACAGCCAGTCATACAACTTGGGTTGTTTCTCGCGGATCAGCCGCGCCAGTGCGATGGTTGCGCGTACGTCCGACAACGCTTCGTGGGCATGGCCATGGTCAATATTGTTGGCGGCGGTCAGGCGCTCGAGTTTGAGGGTGACGCGGCCTTCGTCATCGGTCGGCCAGACCAGCCCGTCGGGGCGTAATGCGTAGGCGGCCCGCACCACGTCGATCAGGTCCCAACGACTGTTGCCACCCTGCCACTCACGGGCGTAGGGATCGAAAAAATTTCGATACAGGCTGTAACGGGTCATCTCGTCGTCGAAACGCAGGGTGTTGTAACCGGCGCCGCAGGTACCGGGCGCCGCCAGTTGCGCATGCACCCTGGTCATGAAATCGGCTTCGCTCAAACCCTTGTCGGCGAGCTGGCTCGGGGTGATGCCGGTAATCGCGCACGCCGCCGGATGCGGCAGGATGTCTTCGCTGGGCTGGCAATAGAGATTGACCGGCTCGTCGATTTCGTTGAGGTCGTGGTCGGTGCGAATCCCGGCGACCTGCAACGGGCGGTCGCTACGGGGATTGATGCCAGTGGTTTCGTAGTCGTACCAGAAGATGGAAGTCACGGGCGGTTCCTGAACTGAAGATCGGCGAAGTCTAGGCGTTCAACCGCGGTCGCGGCCAGCCTCGCGTCATTCAAGCACCTTGTGCCACACGATGTGCAATACATAGTTATGTCGTTTTCCCCCGAGAGGCTGCTAGCATCGGCCCCACTTGCACCCCGAACAGGCGAACATCAGGTAGCCCATGCTCGAGCCCACAGCACCGCCAAGGAAAGCACCGCTGACCCCGCCGCTGGATACGCGGCACCAGGTCGAAACGCCGGAAGGCATCGACCTGCCATTGCGTCCGGCCGGGTTGATGGTGCGTGGAGTGGCTTTCACGATCGACCTGGGCTTGCGCGGGGTGATCATCGGCGTCCTGTTCATCGCCCTCGCCTTCCTTGGCAAACTCGGCATGGGCCTCGGCTCACTGCTGCTGTTTGCCGTGAGCTGGTGGTACATGGTGCTGTTCGAAGTACTGCGCCAGGGACGCTCGCCGGGCAAGCAGTGGATGGGTCTGCGAGTGGTCCACGATGACGGCACACCGATCGGCTGGTCAGCCTCGCTGCTGCGCAACCTCCTGCGATTTGTCGACTTGCTGCCATTCGGCTATTTCTTCGGCGCCGTCAGTTGCCTGCAGCACCCGAGCTTCAAACGCCTCGGCGACATCGCCGCCGGCACGCTGGTGGTTTACACCGAACGAGCGCTCAACCGTCCACAATTGCCCGGCGCCGAACCTCGGCGTGCACCGGTCCCGCTGACCCTCAACGAACAACGCGCGGTGCTCGGTTTTGCCGAGCGTCAGGGGGAGTTATCACCGGCAAGGGTCAATGAGCTGGCGGCACTGCTCGCCCAGCCCCTGCATATCAGCGCACCGAAAGCGGTTACGGAACTCAACGGCATCGCTCGCGGCTTATTGGGCCCGATATGAAACAGAGCCTTTTCGAGAGTCGTCACAAGGCCGAATGGGAGCGCTTTGCACTGGCACTCGAACACCTTGAGCGCGGCAAGCAAACCTCGCAGGTCAGCGGTTTCCCCAAAGCGTATCGCAGGCTTTGCCAGCACCTGGCACTGGCGCAGGAACGTGGCTACAGCAGTTTTCTGATCGACTCATTGCAGCAACAGGCGTTGCGCGGCCATCAGCAGCTTTATCGCCATCGCAGTCGACTCGGCGCCAATCTGCTCAGTTTTATCCTCGCTGATTTCCCGCGACTGGTTCGCAGCGAATGGCCCTTCGTGCTGGTTGCCGGCCTGTTGTTTTTCGGCAGCCTGATCGGTGTCGGCGTGCTGGTTCATGCGTTTCCCGAACTGGTCTACAACCTGATTCCCGCCGATCAGGTGCGCGAGATGCAAGGTATGTACGATCCGGTCGCCGGGCACCTCGGGCGAACCACCGAACGCGCGGCCAGCGAAGACTGGGTGATGTTCGGTTACTACGTGATGCACAACATCGGCATCGCTTTTCAGACCTTCGCCAGCGGATTGCTCGCCGGTGTCGGCAGTGCGTTCTTTCTGTTCTACAACGGTCTGGTGATCGGCGCCGTGGCCGGTCACCTGAGCGAAATCGGTTTCGGCCAGACATTCTGGCCGTTTGTGATCGGCCACGGGGCCTTTGAACTCAGCGCCATTGCCCTCGCCGGTGCCGCCGGCTTGAAACTGGGTTGGGCATTGATAGCGCCGGGACGCCTGACACGCGGCGAAGCGCTGCGACTGGCCGCGCGCAAAAGCGTGTTGCTGATCTGCGGGGTCATGCTGTTCCTGCTGATTGCCGCCTTCATCGAGGCCTATTGGTCGGCGAAAACAACTGTCACGCCGCTGACCAAATATGCCGTTGGCGCAGCGCTTTGGGCGTTGGTGGCGATGTACCTGCTGTTCGCCGGAAGGACCCGCCATGCGCCTGAGTGACGCCACCGTAGTGATCCGCCCGCGCACCACCTGGGAAGCCATGGACCTCGGCGTGCTCATGAGCCAGCGCCATCGACGCCTGCTGATGAGCAGTTGGGCGATCGTCACCCTGCCCCTGTTTATCTTGCTCAGCCTGCTGCTGTGGGATTCGCCGTCGCTGGCCGTATTCATTTTCTGGTGGCTGAAACCTGTCTATGAGCGCTTGCCGCTGTACATCCTGTCAAAAGCGCTGTTCGGCGAAACGCCTACGCTCAAACAGGCCCTGCGCGAATGGCCGCGCCTGCTCAGGCCACAACTGCTGGCCAGCCTGACCTGGCGACGCCTGAGTCTGAGCCGCAGCTTTTCGATGCCGGTGATGCAACTCGAGGGCCTCGACGGCACTGCTCGTCAACAACGCCTGCAAGTGTTGTTGCAACGCAATGCGGGCGCCGCGCAATGGCTGACCATCATTGGCGTGCACCTGGAAACCGCGCTGTGGATCGGCTTGATGGTGCTGTTCTACATGCTGCTGCCACAGCAGATCGAAACCGATTGGGACTGGCAGACCCTGATCCTCTCCGCCGATCATCACTGGCGCTGGCTGGAACATCTGACCAACGCTTTTTACGCGCTGATCCTCGTGCTCTGGGAACCGGTCTATGTCGCCTGCGGCTTCAGCCTTTACCTCAACCGCCGCACGCAGCTGGAAGCCTGGGACATTGAACTGGTGTTTCGTCGCTTGCGCCAACGCCTGAACAACGGTGCGCTCGGCCTGCTGCTGGTGATCTGTCTGCTGCTGCCGAATCTGCAACCGGCATGGGCCGCTGAAACCACCAATACTGACGATGCCCCGAGCGCTCCTCGCCTGCTCAATCAGCCACTGACCAGCCAGGCCTCGCACGACAGCATCAAGGCGCTGCTGGAGCAGGCACCGTTCAAGAACAAGGAGTCCGTCACCCGTTACCGGTTTGGCGACGACCCGGCTGCACCGGCCACGGAGAACAAACCCGGTGAAGCCCCGCAGTGGCTGAAAACCTTGCTGGGCTGGCTCGACGGTCAGCATTTCAACGTTCTCGCCAAGGTCATTGAAGTACTGTTGTGGGCCACGCTGATTGCAGCACTCGGCTGGCTGATCTGGCGCTATCGCGAGTTTCTGCGCACCTTCGTCAGTCGCCAGCCGAGTCTGCCAACGCGCATCAAACGCCCGCTGCCACAACAAGCCTTCGGCCTGGACCTGAACCGGGAAACCCTGCCCGGCGACATTGCCGGCAGCGCCGAACAACTCTGGCTGAGCGATCCGCGTGCCGCGTTGGGACTGCTCTATCGAGGCCTGCTCAGCCAACTGGTACACGATTTTGCCCTGACACTGAAACCCGCCGACACGGAAAACCAGGTACTGGCCCGCATTGAACAATTGCAACGTCCCGAACTGCTTCTCTACAGCCACAGCCTGACCCGGCACTGGCAGAACATGGCCTACGGGCACCGGATTCCACCGGCACACCTGCAACAAGAGTTGTGCAGTGGCTGGCGCGCCCTGTTCGATCAGGAAATGGCCCGTTGAACCGGCGTTCTCTGTGGCTGACCGGCGCTTTGATCGTCGTGCTGCTGGGCACGTTGAGCATCTATTTGTTCATCAAGGCCCGGCCTTATCAGGAAGTCGTCGATCACGGCCCCTCGCCAGCCGCGCAGGCCAATCCTTATCTGGCGGCAGAAATGTTCCTGCGAGATCGTGGCCTCAACGTCAGTCATGCCCAAAGCCCGTCGGTACTTGCCGATATCGACCCGCATGGCCACACGCTGCTGCTGTTCGGTGAGCGCTCGAAGATGCCGCCACGCGAGATCGATCAAGTCCTCAACTGGACCCGCGCGGGTGGTCGACTGGTGTTTGTCGCCGAATCGCTGTGGGATGAGCGCAGCAAACAGAGCAATGATTTACTGCTCGATCGGGTGCAGTTGCATCAGTTCCTGAGCAAGGACTTGAAGGATCCACCCAAAGATCAGGAAAAAGACCGCTTTGCGCAACTGACCAAGCTGTATCTGGAGGACGAAGACGCACCGGCCTACGCCGGTTTCGACACCGATTTTCACCTCGAAGACCCGAACAATCTCGCGCAGGCCTGGGCCAATAGCGCCAAGGCCACCCACATGATGCAACTGGCCTACGGCCTCGGCACCGTCACCGTGGTCACCGATGCCGACCTGTGGAAAACCCCGTCGATTGCCAAATACGACAACGCCTGGCTGCTCTGGTATCTGAGCGCCGACACTGCCGTCACCCTCATCTACAACACAGAACACGAGGGCCTGCCGAGCCTGCTTTGGCGTTATTTTCCGCAGGCTATCGTCGCCCTGCTGGCGCTGATCGGCCTGTGGCTCTGGCACGTCGCTGTCCGCCACGGGCCCGTTCAGGCGCCGGCCCCGGCAGGTCGTCGACAGTTACGGGAACACCTGCGCGCCAGTGCCGATTTCATCCTGCGCCACAACGGCCAGCACACGCTGTTGCAAGCCTTGCAACAGGATGTACTGCGCCGCGCGCGGCGCCGGCATCCCGGCTTCGACCAATTGAACGTTGCCGAGCAATGGCTGGTGCTGTCGCGCCTGACCCGGCAACCGACCCGCGCTATCAGTCAGGCCCTGAGCCCAGCGCCGAAACAGCGCATGTCCGCCGCTGACTTCAGCCGCCAGGTCGCCCACCTGCAAACCTTGAGGAACACGCTATGAGTGAACACATCGAGCCCGGCAGCGCCGGTCACGTCGCCCAGCAACGCCAGCGTGCCAGCCAGTTGGCGCAAGCAGTGCGCAACGAATTGCACAAGGCCGTGATCGGGCAGGAGGCGGTGATCGATGATGTGCTGACCGCGCTGATTGCCGGTGGTCATGTGTTGCTCGAAGGCGTGCCCGGTTTGGGCAAGACCTTGCTGGTGCGGGCGTTGGCGCGTTGCTTCGGCGGTGAGTTCGCGCGCATCCAGTTCACCCCCGACCTGATGCCCAGCGACGTCACTGGTCATGCGGTGTACGACCTGCACACCGAGCAGTTCAAGCTGCGCAAGGGACCGCTGTTCACCAACCTGCTGCTGGCCGACGAGATCAACCGTGCGCCAGCGAAAACCCAGGCGGCACTGCTTGAAGCGATGCAGGAACGCCAGGTCACCCTCGAAGGTCGGGCGCTGCCCATCGCTCAGCCGTTCATGGTGCTCGCCACGCAAAACCCGATCGAACAGGAAGGCACCTATCCGCTGCCGGAAGCCGAACTCGATCGCTTCATGCTCAAGGTTCGCATGGATTACCCGGACGCCGATCAGGAACTGAACATGGTGCGTCAGGTCAGCCGCTCGACCCGCGCCGACATGCTCGATGTGCAGCCGTTGCGCACGGTGTTGCAAGCCAAGGACGTGCAGGCCCTGCAGCGCATTGCCAGTGATTTGCCGCTGGACGATCAGGTGCTCGACTATGCCGTGCGCCTGGCGCGCAGCACCCGCAGCTGGCCCGGCCTGACTCTGGGTGCCGGGCCTCGGGCGTCTATCGCGCTGGTGCGCTGTGCCCGGGCTCGTGCGTTATTGCGCGGTGGTGAATTTGTGATTCCGGACGACATCAAGGGTTGTGCACTGGCGGTGCTGCGTCACCGTGTGCGCATTGCGCCGGAGCTGGATATTGAAGGTTTGCAGGTCGATCAGGTGCTGCAGCAATTACTCGACCAGACGCCGGCGCCGCGCCTGTGACTATCTTTGCAAGCTCAAAAGATCATCGCCGTCGGCTGCTCCTGCGGGGCATGGTGACCGGTGCAGGAGCTGTCGCGGGCGCTGATCTTTGCGGTACCGCGCCATGAAACCCTCGCGCCTTTTGCTCATCTGGCTCGCGGTTCTGTGCGTCATCGGCGTGCTGACAGGCACGCTGCGAGCTCTCGCCATCGAGGTGCCCGCCAGCATCCTGTCGATCAACTGGGGCTTGCTGCTGGCGTTGCTGACCTTGGCAATTTTCGATGCGGTGCGGCTGTATCGCCGGCCCTCGCCACGGCTCGACCGGCAAGTCCCCGGCAGCCTGGCGCTGGGGCGCTGGGGTGAAATACACCTCGGTATCGAACACGACTTTGCCGAGCCATTGCGCATCGAACTGTTTGACCATGTGCCGGAAGGCCTGGCCAGCGAAAACCTGCCGCTGTCAGTCGAACTGCAACCGGGCCAGTGCTGCCAGGCTGGCTATCGCCTGCGCCCGCTCAAGCGCGGTCACTTCACCTTCGAACACTGCGAAATCAGCCTGCCCAGCCCCTTTGGCCTGTGGACGGCAAAACGCCTGGTTGGCCTCACCGACCACACCCGCGTCTACCCGGATTTCGCCCGGCTTTACGGCGGTGAGTTGCTCGCGGTGGATAACTGGCTCAACCGCCTCGGCGTGCGTCAGCGTCAGCGTCGCGGCCAGGGCCAGGAATTTCATCAACTGCGCGAATTTCGCGAAGGCGACAGCCTGCGCCAGATCGACTGGAAAGCCACTGCCCGCCAGCGCGCTCCGATTACCCGGGAATACGAGGACGAACGCGACCAGCAGATCATTTTTCTGCTCGACTGTGGCCAACGCATGCGCAGTCAGGATGGCGAGCTGTCGCACTTCGACCATGCGCTCAACGCCTGCCTGCTGCTGAGTTACGTGGCCTTGCGTCAGGGCGATGCTGTGGGCCTGTGTACATTTGCCGGCGATCAAGTGCGTTATCTGGCGCCAGCCAAAGGCTCGAGACAACTCACCGACCTGCTCAACTCGGTCTACGATCTCGACAGCGGCCAACGGCCGGCCGACTACCGGGCAGCGGCCAGCCAGTTGCTGGCCAGGCAAAAACGTCGGGCATTGGTGATACTGGTCACCAATCTGCGTGATGTCGATGATGAAGAGCTGCTGGACACGGTCAAACGCTTGAGCAGCCAGCACCGGGTGCTGGTTGCCAGTCTTCAGGAGGAGGTGCTGGACCAGTTGCGTCAGCAGCCGGTGCAAAGCCTCGATGAAGCGTTGACCTATTGCGCCACGGTCGACTACCTGAATGCCAGTGCGCAATGCCGAGAGCAATTGATCGCGCATGGCATTTCGGTCCTGCAAACCCGGCCCGAGGCGTTCGGGCCGGGTCTGGTGACGCAATACCTGAGCTTGAAAAAAGCAGCGCTGTTCTAGTCCTCACTCTGCCCGGCCGACGGCGCCGGCCCCAAAGACATCGGATTGAGCGGCGATCGCTTGAGCAGGCGCGAAGCTTCCAGTTGCAGGGCATAAGCCCCACCAATGGTTCCCGTGCATTGCCAACTCAAACCCGCACTGGTCAATCGGCGATACGTGCCCAATGCCGGTTGCACGCTGGTCAACCCAAGTTCCAGAGCCGTTGAGTAGCCTTTCAATCCAAGACAGATGTCGCGATTGAGCAGGTGACTGGTGGCGTTGTCGACCGATAACCAGATGGTGTGTACCTGCTGAGTTCGGGGAAACAGGGTTTTCTCGCCCCAGACCGTTTTTCCGACATCGTTCAACTGAATCAGTGCATCGTCCCAGACATTGGCATTCATTGATGTGAATTTGAACAGATGGGAGCGAGCCGGATTCAGCGCCTCATCGAGTTGATCCAGTGTGGCGAGCACCTCAATATCCCCGGCCGAGACCACCTGCCAGGAAAAAAACGCCCAGCCTTCGCTGTCCGTCACCACCCGAACAGTGCTTTGCCCGGTCCAGAAAATCACTTCAACACCGGAGGCCGCATGGCGAGTGTCCGACAAGCGAATCTTCAGGCCCATTACTACGCTTTCCCCTACTTGCGGGTCGAACGTAGGTTCTCGTACCTCGGCAATCTCGGCCCTCACGGACTTGGGCTGTTGGTCTCGCGCTGTATCCACAATTTCCTCAAGAGGGTTCGAGTCCGGCAGCGCCGTTGCGGTATCCGGTGCAACGACCGCCGCCAGCACCGTGAACTCGAAGGTGAATGAAGGTGCGACGTCTGTTTCGTCGTACGGGCTCGGCACCGTGGCAACTACCGTAATGCTGCCCGGTTGCGTGGCGGTAAATGCAAAACGGGCCCAGCCATTATCTTCAGTCCGCACGGGGGTTTCAGCCCCCTGATAGGCAAAGCTGACTTCCGTTCCCGGTACGGCGCGACCGGTGTAGAAAGAGCGACTCCTGACTTCCAGAAAAGTGCTTTCACCGATAAACAGGTCAAACGTCGGCCCGCGCACTTCGGCGATTTCGAGCCGGTTATGGTCCAGCAACATCTTCATTGGCGGATAGTCGAAGTGCGCCTGCGGCAGGGTCACCGCCAGCGCCGACTCTGCGCGCTCAGTACTGTTGACTGCATCCAGCGTCCAGTCCAGGCCATTGCTGGGCAACTCGCGCGCATAGTCAGGAGCAAGCGTGGCATTGAGCGATAGGTTCGCGTCATTCACCCATCGGGCAGTGACATCCAGGCCAGTCAACACGCTTTCGGGATTGGGCAGGAATTGCAGGCGATGTTGACCGCCCAGACAGGGATAGGAAGTACTGGTGCCGTCCAGCGGTCGTTCATCAAAGCTGAATATCCCCTCGTCTTGCAGAACCGAGGAGAACAATCTACCCGCCAATTCATAAGGCGTGATCTCTTCATGACACAGGTACAACAGAAAACGGCCACTGGTACTGGACGTAGAACTGACCTGCCAGGACAAACCTTCTTTCGGCAAAAGTCGGGGAATACCCGGATCAGGCTCAACCTGAAAATCCACAACGGAGCCGTCCTCACCTATCAGCTTTAGATAAAACGGCTCGCCAACCAGAGTCTCTCCCACCGGTTTGACCAGCAATTCGACCGGTTCGGCATTGCGCGCACACAGCACGCCAACCGTCCCGGCGGCCTCGCCTGCCAACGTCACCGCGGTCAATTGCGCTAGCGGATTTTCCGGCAACACGGTGATCTCGAACCGGTATTCGAGGGTTTGCTGGTCATAGTGACTGACAATCCTCGCTGTAACGGTAGACGAGCCTTCTTCCTGGGGGTTGAAGGCGTACTGCGACCAACCGTCGGCGCCCGTCGACAGCGTCTGGTCCAGCGTGCCGTCAAGAAACCACTGTACACCGACGCCGCTAACGGCCCCTACACCCGGAACCCTCGACAGCACCTGAATCTGCACCGGCAACGCCGCCCCACCCACCGAAGGAAAGCGGGTCGGCAGCTTCACTTCCCCCAGTTCCAGCCAGTTATGCGCCAGTGCCAGCGCCTGCGGGGGCGAAGGCTGCAGCAACTTCGAACAACTGACATTGAATGTGAAAAAGCTGTCGCGCAGATTGCCACACGCCATCGTCCATACCTGTCCTGGCTCCTGCAGCGGGTTGCCGTCGTCCAGCAGCGGCATAAAGTTCATGCCCAGTCCGTCCGGAGTGTCCTCCCCAGCCCAATGCAACGCCAGTTCGGTGTCGGCCAGGAAGTGCTTCTCTGCAAATGCCAGCGACACCGCATGGTTCGCGCCCCGGCAAGGATGGGCCGTCGCGCTGCCCCAGATCCCATCGCGTGGAGGCCCGTCGAGGGCAAACCGGGCGCTCACCCAGGGATCCTCTTTCAGTACCCGGACCGCAAACACATGCCGGGCTTCTTCCTTTGCGTAATAACTGTCGACCGACGCTTCGATCAGCCACTCACCAGCAATGTCGGGCGTCCAGATCAAACGCGACTCGCCGTTGGGATCCGAAGGCTGAACGGCCAATACGACATCATCTTCGCCATTGGTGCCCTTGAGCGTCCAGGTGACCTCACGGTTGGCCAGCGCTGCTTCGGTGTAATGCGCTTGCACACGGACTGAAAGTTCCATGTGCTGCGCGAGGTCGATCACCGGATACCACTCGGGTTCCTGCAACGCGATGACGTCGAGCTGGAAATGCCCGCAAACCACCGGCAACGCATAGGTGTCAGCGGTGTACTCACTTCGCACGCCCAGGGTGCGCTCGATTTCTGTGTCCTGAGTAATCCCGGCGCAGTTGATCGCCCAGGGATCGGTCACAGGATGCTCCCGCCCCCAGAGCGGACCGGCAGTCAGAATATTCTCGGGATCCTGCTCCGCATCGTCGACGAGCAGTCCCGCCCGCGTATCGATCCAGACACTGTCGCTGGCCAGTTGCAGAGTCATCTCATGCACGGCACCGAAGCACAGGTGCAGCCTGTCGTCGGACGGTTGTGCGACACCGTCGATTGACACACTGTCCAGTCGCAAGTCTTCAAGAAACAACTCGACGCGCGCCGAGGTGAAACGTACCGCACCCGGGCGACCCGGCCCGCCGTTGTCCGGACTCATAACGGTGAAGGTGACGGTCTGCTCTTCAGTCTCCAGGGCAAGCGTGTGCGAATATTCGACCAGATTAAGATCCAGCAGCAGGCCGTCAGGGCTGACTTGCAACTCAGTCGCCCTCTGGCGTGAAGGCACCAGCCGCAGATCCACCTCCCCGCCGAGTCCGGGATTGATCCGCAACGTACCTTCCGCGCCCTGGACTGCCTCGTAGGAAAACAGCAATTTGTATTCGGCCCTGCGCGGTGTAGGGCGCGGCCGCGTTGCCAGTGAGATGGACTGCAAGCCTTCGCCCATGTTCGTGGCGTTCATGAAGCCGATCGTTTGGCCCTGCCACAAACCTTCCTGGCGGCTGACCTTACGTTCGTCATTGATCTTCCAGTCACTCAGGTCCTGGATGAAATCGCCGTTAACGATGAAGTTGTGGCGGGCGTGGATAGTGTGTTCACTCATGGCAGTTGCTTCCCTGCCCGTTGGGCGCGCATGGCCGTAGCGGGCGGATAGTTGACGGGGCTGGATTGGAGTAACTCTTCGACCTGAGCAGCGAACGCCTGCCCACCATCGCGCGCCTGATACACCAGCGTCAGAATGACGTCTGTCAATGAACCCAGAAGGCTTGCTTGAGCGAGTTGGTCATGGCGCGGCAGGGTTAGTACATATTCGGCGTGCACGCCGGTGCCTTCGAAAGGCAGGTAACGCTCATCGTCGATCCGCATGGCGATACCGTTGTCGTCCAGCCCCAGGGACAGACCGATCTGCTGGTAAGGCCGCAGGTTCTGCACCAGCGTGCCGGGCGCAGGATTGCCGCTGGCCGGGTCATGCAGATACTTGACCGCCTCAAGGTCTGGTTCCAGCAAGGTGGAACTGGTGATTTGTACGAACGTCGCGCAGATATTCTGATACGGCCCCAGGAGACCGGGAAAAGTCAGAGACAAACCTATGACCTGCCGGCAGTAATGCCCCGGATAGTCTTCGTTGAAGAGTTTTTCATTGAGCTTGATTGCCAGCGTCCCCGATGTTTTGAAGTCCGCCCAAGCGGCCGAATCCAGTGTGCGCAGGGATATCGTCTTGACCAGTTGCAGCCGGTGTTCGTCACGTTTGATGCGCGCCGCGGCCATGCGCAGCAAATCGAGTTTCAGCGACTGGCCGGTGGTGAATCCGTGGCAGGCGTCCATCCATACATCGGGTCGGACGAACCGGCTCTGGTAATCGCCCAATTCATACTGCCAACAGGTTTCAGCGCACAGGCACAGACCGGCGACGACATCGTAGACCTGATAAATCAAGGTCTTGACCTGGCCGACCACCCAGTTGGTCAGCGCTGGGCCCGTCGCGCGACTCTGATAGAACGCATATACAGCCAAGACCTGTTTGTTGACGATCTGGCTCTGCTGCAAACCGGCACGGGCCGCATCGAGGCTATGTTCCTGCGCCAGCAACTGTTCGCGCAGCACCCGCAATTCGGCCAACGATTGATCCCGGGCCAACTCCCATTCCTGCTGGCGGCGTCGGTACTGCTCGATGACGCCGAGTTCTTCGGCCTCGCCGCGCAAGTTGTCTGCACCGATCTGAAGGCTATCGGCCAACGCATAGAACGGGCCGGCAAGACGGTAGCCGCCGAAAGAGGCCCCGGCAATATTGGGCAGCGTATCCAGTGCCCCCCCCAATATCCGGCTGGTCTGGACACCTACCGCCCAGTCCCGGGCCGATCGGCTTTTTTGCAGAACAAGATTCTCGGCCTCGGAAACCCCTTCCCTGGCCAGCGTCTCATAGTGCTGCGCGCGGGCGTTGACCATGCTCTCGCTTTGGCGCAACGACGCGGCAGTCGCCTCGATCTGGGCAATCGTCGATTCATGGATCGCCATGGTGTAATCGGCCAGCTCGATAAGATGACTTTGCTGCAGCGTTTCCAGCTCACCGCGATCGCGCAATTCCAGCCAGGTACGCAACTGATCTTCCTGCTGGATCAGAAATTCCACGCCCTGTAGCGCCAGGTTATAAACGGCTCGCCATTTGTACGGCACCACCTGCACCTGGCCTCCCGGATTACGCGCCACGCCCTGACCGCCATTGGCCTGAGCGCGCAACAGCTCCAGCGGATCCATCGTCCGGCTGAACAAGGGGATCGACAGGGGCTGGCCATCGATCGAACGATTGTTGCGCAAGTTGTGCTGCCGCGAGTTGAGCAGATTCCACAGCGCTTTGGGCCTTTCATTGATCCCGGGACGAAATGCTTCCGAGCCCAGCAGATCGAAATAAGGCGTGATCGGCATCGACGACGGTACATCGGCCGGAGTGAGTGCAAGGCTCGCTTCAAATGCCTTGAGCGGATCGCGCCGGCTGACCAGACTCAGGACGTCACGGAGCTTTTTCGCCTGCCATTTGCTCGCTGTGCGTGTGATCGGCTCCTCACCGAGCAAGGTCAGCGCTCTGCTGTAATTGAGCCCCGCATGCACCATGCTGTCGTAATCCAGATGGCGATAAAGCGCATCGCCCCACGCGATCAGGTTTTCCACATAACGCAGGAAAATCGCGATCTTGAAATGCACCGGCGCGCAATAGCCAATGGCATCCGGGTCTGAAGGCGCCGCGCTTTCATACGAACACTCGATGTTTTCGTTCTGCAGGGGGCGGCAGCGCCAATAGGCCGGTGCCGGGATCATCGGAGGGGTTTCGGGGTCAGGACTTACACTAGCCACCACCTTGCGCGCCAGCGGGTCGAACACGTATTCGTACCAGCCTTGCGCCTCGCGCTGGCGATCTTCTGCCGACAAGCGCGCACCGACCAGATCCGGCGTATGAAAGAACAGCTCCCAGAAGTACAAACCGTTGCAGCCATCGAACGGCCCGTTCTCCTCGATACTGCCATCAGGCATGCGCGGCTCCTCGACATGCTGGGTATCCCAGGCGAGCAGCGCATCCACCGAGACCGCCGCGCGACTGGTCAGCACCGGGCCGAACGTGGAGTTCAAGCGCGAAAACCTGAGCGCCTGAGCACTGTTGTTGAAACTCAGGAACTGCGCGCCCTCGCTGCTGCTCTTGTCGATGGAAGGCGTCAGGTACAACCGCGGCCGCTCCTTGAGCGTGACGGCAAACTTGCTGCGGCCATGACCTTTTTGCCCTTCGGCCACCTCACCGAAAGCAAATTCGATCGGCGTGTCGATCGGAAAATTGTTGATGCCCAGCGATGGCGCTTGACGACGATAGGTACGCCAAGCTGTCGCATAGTGACCATCCAGAAAGCCGGTCGAAACCCAGTCCGCAGGATCGTCCTGAGTCCGGGCACCGAACACCAGACTGAACATCACCGGGGTATAAAGGATCCTGGGCAGCAGTTGGTTCTGCTCATTCAAAACCGCATCGCCCAGACCGGTGATGGAAAAACCGGCGCCGGCGCGCACTTCGTCCTGGGTTCTGTTCAGCAGGACCGCGAGCAATTCATTGGTCAGGGGGGCGACGGCCTCGGCCAGCCAAATGCCGTCGCCGGGTGTCGTCTCAACGAAATCAGCGATGGCAAAAGAGTGGACATTTTCCCTCTCCGAACCCGCCATCAACTCAACGGTGTGAGCCTCTACCGGCATCCGGCGAGTGGTCAGGCTGATCCGCAGTTGCTGCTCGCCGGCCTCGACGATGCGGATGTCGAAGGAGGTATTGGCTGTGGTCGCTCGCCAACCGAGCGACAGGCGTTCAAGCACTCGCCCCTGCTCCCTGACCGCATCGCAGCGCCCGCGCACTCGGAGCACTTCATAAAAGTTACCGTCCGTTGCACGCTCGCGGGTATAGATCGCGTCGATCTCAAGGTTACCGTTGATGCTGCCGGGCGTTTCCACTGTGCTGCTGACCTTGACTGTCGAGTAGTCGGCCGGCACCACCTTTTGTTGCAGGCTGGCCACATCACTGAAACGCCCGAATGTCATTGCCAGCAAAGTCGCCGTATCATCGTTGACCTTACGAAACAGCGCGTCGCGGGTTTCATGGATCTCGATGTCGTGCCGCGGCATCTGCCCGTCCAGGCTGTGCCGATTGGTGTAACAGACAGCCAGTCGATCATCTCGGGGATCACCGTCGCCCAGCGACACGACCGTCAGCCGTCCGTTGGACACGTCGTACTCGCAATCGCGTTTATGCAGCGACAGCGGCGCTGACCATTGGCCGTTCAGGGCGCTGAACGCAAGTTTGATCTCCAGCGACCACGGGGTCTGCACCACACCGTTACTGTCGATCTGACGATCACGCCACTCGCACCAGACCATTACCGGCAGCCCGAGCCAGTTCACACAGCGGATATCGACGACGCTACCGGTTGTGGCAAGTTCGACCTTCTGCCACTCGCCCCAGGCGGCGGGGTTGATCTTGCGGCTGTCTTTGTCCAGCTCGACCTTCACACTTCGCAGGAAATAGGCGAATGGCGCCGTCCGCTCCTGGCCCACCAGGTAATAGCGGGCGTCCTGAACATTCTCGCCATCGATGTAGCCGCTGAGCACATCCAGATCGCACAGGCGCTGGAAAGCCTGGGTGTACTCCATCAAGCCCTGTTGCACCGACGCACTCGTCAAACGCATCTGGTTCAGGCTGTTTTCAAGGGCACGGAACAAGGTGGTTTTTTTCAGACGCAGCGAAGGCACGATGTAGTTTTCCGCCTGATCCTTGAGCAGCACATTGGCCGACCAGGTGCTGTAGTGGCTGAGAAACTGATACCAGTACTGCAAGTCGTCGTCTTCGAAATGGCTGCCTTCGTAACCCTTTTCCATGCCGCTGTATACCGACTGGATATGCTCTTGCAGGCAGCGCACGGTCGAGGATGTCCGGGTAGCTTGCAGCTGCGCGCTGTCACGGGTGTCGAGCATCAGATAGCGGCTCAAATCATCGGCGGTTTTCAACGTCACTGCACCGGACCAGAGTTTCTGTCCCAGCACCGCTTCCACCATGGCCGCCGTGTAGCGTTCTGTCAGTTCATTGATCTGCAGGTTTTGCATGGTTATCTCCCTGTCTCGACGCGATTGCGGGTTAGGCGGGTGACGGGGCGTTTGCCCAGCGTGCCTTCCAGTACCAGCGCCTCGTTCAGGCGATCACTGAAAAGACTCAGTTGAAAGCGGCCATTGCGGATGTTGGCGGTGCGGATATCCACCTGATAAGGGCTGTCTGCGAAGGTGAAACGCGTCGCCAGCGGTGGCGTGAAGGTCATGCCCAGTGCCTGGCTGGTGTACTCGGAACTCCAGCCCATCGCCCCCTCGCTGCCCCTGAGTTGCGAGGTGTCGAGCGGAGAAATCTCAAGGCGATAATGACTTTCCCTGAACAGGGTGAGTTCGTCGCTTCCCGGGATGATCGGCGTGCGGGTTTCCCCACCGGCCTCGATGACGACCAGCTCCACCTTCCATTGAAACGCTCGCAGTACCTTCAGCGTGAATGCCTGTTGTTTCCCGGCATGCAGCGTCAAGTCGGCGGTCACAATGAAGTCGCCTGCGCTTGCTGAATTGAACGGGAACACCGAACGCCCCTGAGCATCGGTGACAATCGTCAGTTCCTGCGCAGGGTTGCTGTTGACCTTCCACTGCACCGGATAATTGGGCACCGGCTGCGCGTTCGCTGCTGCGGACTCCTTCACATCGACCCAGAGCAAAGTCGGGCGCGAAGCATTGGCGATCGGGTAGCGAATCACCTGCGAGAAGTCGTGGATCAGTGCATCACTGGCCACCCACACGCTGACTTCGACCACCGGGTCGCTGCCCAACTGCGCATAGACCGTTAATGCACCCACCGGCGGTTGCGCCACGGAAAACACCGAGTAGCCGTCCCCGTCACTCGGCACCTCAACCTTGTCCGCCGCCGCGCTGGTCCACCACATCACCTTCTCACCGTCGAGAGGTGCATCGTCCAGCGCGACCACCCGGCAGCGTACCGGCAATGCACGATTGACCAACGCCACCCCAGAGATGACCGGAGCGCTGAAAATCCGCGGCTTATCGGCAAACACGATCGGCCGACTGAAGGTGAAACTGTGATTGCCCTCGACATTGCCGACTGTAATGGATGCATTCCCCGGGCTCAGGCTGGAGATCCACACCCGACTCAGGCCATCCTTGTCGGTGTAGGTCTGGCTCGGACGAATGTCGCCAAGCGTCGTCGACCATGCCACTTGCCGATGAGCGCCGCGGTTGCCGTAATCGTCGATCAGCACCGCGTATATCGGCTGCTCCCACAGGCGTCCGGCCGGAACCGGATCACGTGGCGGCAAATCGCTCAACTCGGAGTTGAACTTCAGCGTCGCCTCATCACAGTCGATGGTCACCGACGGGGCGTGCACCGGTTTGTACATCAGCACTCTGTAATGCAGATGCGCGGTGCCGACCCGGGCCCCTGCCTGCAATTGCGCCCGGGCGCGCCCCATGTCATCCGTGCGGATAACTGGCGTGAGCACCGCGCCCAGGTCGGTTGCCACATCGAGAACCACCCCCTTGAGTGGTTCGCCGTAGAGATCGAGCAGGGTAATTTCGAACTCCGCGACCTCCTGTGACAGATTGGCAATCAGTTGCGGATTGTCCACTACACAGCGAGAAGTGAAACTCTGGCCGACTTCCGCCGAATCGTGCGACATACCCGTGGTGTTGAACCGGGCCAGACTTTCCAGGGCATTTTGCGCCGCCTCTGCGTACAGCGCCTCCGGATCCAGCGGGTTCAACGATCCCAGCCTGAGGGCGGCGGTGATGTCCATTCCGCTTCGAGCCAGGTCGAACGTGCGGTCAAGCAAATCCAGCTGCGCCAGATTGCGCAGGATCGGCCAGGCCGGATTGCCGTTGTCTTCGCTCTCATGACTGATGTGCCCGGCGCACTCGAGTACGTGACGGATACCGCAGCCCAGGTAGCTGGCCAGTTTGTCGGCCGCCGCGTCACGCGCCAGGCGCAGGCCGTCTTCACTCATGTCAGCGGGCAATTGATTGACCTGGGTAAGGTAATCGAGGATTTTTTCTTCAGGCTGTCGGGCCCGCGATACCAGGCGCCGATAGAACGTCAGGTAATACACCACACGGATCGAAATCTGGTACGGGTTCTCCAGGCTGAACCATTCATACTGCTCACCCGCAAGCAACGTCGCGAGCAGGGTTGGCGTCAGTTGCAGTTTTTCCGCAATCCGCCCGCGCCGTTCAAGCTCGGCGAGCATTTGCAGAAATGAATCCGGCTGCTCCAGTACCCGCGAGTTTTTCAGGTTCGGCAGGCTCATGGCTTCTTTCAGGAAGTCATAGGCCTGGCCTTGAGCCCACGCCAGCACTTGCACGGTCAGTAACGCGTCGAGCTTCAAATAGACCGAGAGAGCGCTCTCCACCACAACCCGTTGCTCGTCGCGAATACGCAGCACAATCGTGAGCAGAAGGGTTTCCAACGGTTCACGCAGCAGCTGATTATCGGGTCTTGAATAGATCGTCTGCACGACATCCTTGATCAGAAAAGTGGCGCGTTCCAGGTACTCGGCCTGGGTTTCGCCAATACGGCCGATCACCAGGCCATCGCTGTCCACCAGGTTTTCCAGCGCCGCTGGCCAGTCGATGAGCTGTTGCCTGTCATCGCGCTGCGGCGCACCTTCCTCGAGCAGTGTCGCCGGCTCCAGCCGCACTGCCTGTACCTTGCTGCGCATCTGACGCAGCAACTGTTCCTGGGATTCGCTCCAGACCGTCGGTACGTAGACCGGATTGACGTTCCGCACCAGCCACAGCGGCGACAGATCCTGCTCTTGGCACCATTGGGTGCAGGTCATCAAACCGCGGATGGCACTGAGGGCGTCGGCACCATCCGTCGAGCCGTAACTGGATACTTGCGGTTTGCCCGCCAGTTGCGCCGCCAGGCCTTCTCCCGCGCTCAAGGTCTGCAGCAGCGCCGTCGACTCGATCGGCGTCAGGTCGAACATTCGACCGAGGAACACCAGGCGCCAGAAACTCGAGAGAATCTCCAGGCTGCGGCTCAAATGTGTTTTCAGACCAAATGCCTCGGCGATCACCGTGGCCAGATAACGATAGGTTTCGAAGTTGATCTCCAGCGCGCTGCAGATCTGATGCACCGTTTGTTGTTCGGCCGAGGTGAGTGGCACGATTGCAAACTCGCCGTTGTCGATGCGCAGCGGCTCTTCATATAACGCTGCACGGTTGTACACGCGGTCATAGTGCGACAGTTGCCCGTCCTGACCGTAGACCGACAGCACGTCGATCAGCGCCGCAAACTCTTCGGCCTTGCACCCGTAAGCACGATTGAGATCCTTGTACAGGCCAAGACAGCGCAAGGTATTGGGGCGGATCCACACAGACGGCTCGCCAGTGCCACGATGTTCGGCGCGCATCGCGGCGCTGAGCAACTGATCGACGTGATGTGCGGGCAGTCCCAGCATGCGGTCCAGTCGACACTTGCGATTGATCCGGTCCATACGGTGTTCCAACTTTTCGAACTTGGTCTCCCCCACATGTACCAGTTCAAATTTCCCACCGATATCCGCAGGCACCAGTCCGATAGCCGGCGATTCTGCGCCATGGATATATCGGGCGCCGGCCACCTCTCCCGTCAGCGGCGTATCCGGGTCACCCAGCGCGGGCGCGTTGGCCGACAATTTCGGCGTGAAGACGCCGCGCCCCAGCAGACAATCGACCTCATGCTGATCCAGACGCGTTGCATCCCTGAAGATCCATAGTATGCGCAGGCTATCGAGGAAGTTCGCCAGACTGCCAAAGTTGGCAGGATAAAAATCCTCCGCAGAACGCAGTGGATGTGGATCGACACGCCGCGTCAACGGATCCACTCTGCGCAGGGGCGCCGCGGCCATTTCCGCATTGAGCGGGAAGTACGGATCTTCCAGCAATAACGACAGATGCAGTGGCCCGATGTCGCTGTCGAGTTGCATCGCGACATCGGCGCGCGCCCCCCGGGCGCCGTCATTCTTGAAATACGGATAATCGACATCGACCCGGCGAATGATGCCGCCCAGAGCGCCATCCTTAAGCGCGGTACCGACGACATGGGCAATGCTCGCCCAGTCATGGTCGTAAGGCAGGCTGTTATGAAAGCGTATCGTGCGCAGGTACGATTTGACGTCGGGAAAAGGTCCGATCGGGCTGGCCAGAATCTGTGCTTCCAGCACCGAGTTGGCAATTTCCAGACGCGATTGCACGCGGGCAATTGCCATTTCATCAATCAACAACTCATCCACATCAGGTCGCCGCTCGGGCAACTTGATGGTCTGCGCCTTGTCACCGTATGGCTCGATGTTGTCGCGTATCCATTCACGTAACGCCACCATGTAGGCGGTGGTCGAAGCGCTGTGTTCGGGACTGCCTGGCGGCGCGGCGCCATCGACATCCGGCTGGAACATATCCATGTAGGAAGGCAAGGGCACCAGAGTATCTGCCACAGGCAGCGCCGGTTGCGGACGCAGGCTTTGCTCGCGAAACAGCCGGGCCATGTACAACGCCAGAGCGTTGCCACGGGCCAGCAATGTGCGTGTTTCTTTGCGTGTCAGGCCGAGGTCGTGCAATTGCGCCGGCCGCAGCTTGATCAGTTCGAATACGCTGGGATGCCGGTCGAGGTAGTCATCAAGGGGACGGGGCACGCTCGGGTCTTTCTCACCCAGCACAGCCCTGACCAATATATCGACCGGGCGATCGTCAGATGCATGCATAGCTGTATTTCCCCTTGGCAAAAAACACCTGCAACGACTCGCCCGGCGCGATGGCCGATGGCTGGCGTTACGTCGATTTAGCGCTGGATGCGCGAAACGCACCACTGTCATATCTGACAGTTTTTTTGACCGTCGGTCGTAAAGTGCGAATGAATAGGCCGGCAACACAGGCCCCTCGTCAGGGCCTGTGAACAGACTGCGAACAATCAACCGGCGTCGATGACGTTCAACTCGAACTCGGGAAGCGCTGGGGAGACAACGGTGCCCTTGTAAAGGCGCCCCCCCATCACGAAACGCCCCAGCGGCAAGGCTTCAGTCACAATCACCCATTGTCCTTGTGCATCAGCGATGCCCCGCCCCCATATCCTGGCGGGGTATCCCCATTGATACAGGCGCACTTCGCCACCTGGCATTGCCGTACCGCGAAACACCGCACGCGGCGATACTCCCGCCCCGCGCTGGGGGCTACTGACCACGAATAGCGCCAGCCTGTCATCGACTTTGAAGCTGGTCGTGGATGACCATTGCGACACCTGACCATCCATGCCATGCCTGGCCGAGATTCGGTATGGCGCATCCCGTGGAGGTAAAGGGACTCGGGTGCGAACCGACCACTTGCCATCGGCATTCACTTGTGTAGCTGCCAACTGGGTTTCTTCATCATCATATTTGAGATAGATGCCCGCGCCCGGTACTCCCCTGCCAGCGAGCAGCGGTTGGCTCTCCAATATCTGATTGGCATCGTCGTAAGGCTCGTCGATGAGCGGACTCTCGAATCCCGCTTCAACCTGTGTCACCACCAGACTGCGATGCGGCAACAACCAGGCCGAAACGGCACCGTCGCGCGACTGGCGTACCGAGTAGACATAGGGCGTAGCGGAAACCGGCAACTGGATCTGCGAGTGCAGGGCCCAGCGCCCGTCGCGACCAACCCGGGTCCTGCCGAGTTCAGTTGCCACCGAACCTTCCTTGACGATCAAGACTTCAGCGCCCGGTTCTCCGGAACCTGAAAACATCGGATAGCGCCCGACCGACTGGCCGGCGAGCGGGTAATTCACACTGGGCGCCTCGAATCCGGCCGTCTTGCGCTCCACAATGAAGCGGGCACTCTCGAACCCTTCCGATCGGACACCGTTAAAGTTCTGACTTACCACCACACGCATGGGGCCTTCAGGTAGATCCTTGTTACCGACAACCGACCAGCGTCCATCGGTATCCGCAATCGCCGCCGGGGCCAGCACGTCAGCGGCGTTAGACCATGAGGCCACAGTGATGGTGGCCCCGGGTGTTGCCAGGCCGCTGAAAAGTGGGCGTACGCCAACCCAGTCGCCGGACAGTGGTTCGGTGAGGGACGGACGAGTGCCTAGCAAAGTGTAAGTGACGACCGGCGAAAGGGCAGAATTCAGACCTTGACCGGCAGAGGCCAACACATTGATGCCGTCCGTAGCGAGCAAGTTGTGAGCAACCGTTGCCGACCACGTTCCATCTGCCAATACCGGGGTCTGCGTCAACGTACTCGACACACTCCCGCGCCGATAGATGAGTATCGTGTCTCCTGCAAATCCGAATCCGGAAATTCGCAACTCACGCCCCAGATTCTCACCTGCCCGCGGTGTGTCGACCGAAGGTATGGCGGGCACCACAGTCACCACACGCTCAAGCGCATCACTGGCGTAGCCGCGCTGCCGCTGCCTCGCCTCCAGCGTCACGGGCCCGCCCGCCGGCAGCGTCACCTGCACCTGCCAGGTACCGTCGGCTTTCACTTCGATATCCTTGAGTAACGGCGTGTTCTGCCCCTTGATCGACAACTCGACGAAACCGGGAAACTGGCCCTCACCGGAAAACTGCGACACGCGCGCCGGTCTACCGTTTTGCACCGGCACCGTGATCCGCGGCTTTGGCACCCGTACCTTGACCGTGCGTGGAGTCGTCCGGTCAGAATGGTTGTTGCTGTCCCGAGTTTCTTGCTGGACAGCGTAGAAAGACAGATTCCCCGGCACCTGGTCTACCAGTGTGACCTGCCATTTCTTGTCCTGGTTTACGGCGCCGGCGCCTATCGACTGGTGAGTAGTGTTTGAATAAATCACCACCCAGCAGCCTGGATACCCCGTGCCCTCGATGATCGGGACCAGATCGACTTCGGCATTGGCGGCGGTGGTGATGCCCGGCTGCGGAGTTTTCACCGTGAACGTCCGGCTGGCGACCGTCGAGGTCCGCCCGCCAAAGGCTGCCGTTGCGGTGAGTGTGTACGTGGCAGGCGCCCACTCTTCAGCGGCGTTCCTTTCGAAGTTCCCACTATTATTGGCTGTCAGTGGCACATCGGGTTTGCCCGGAATCCTCAAAATGACTTGCGAACCGGGCCAGGCCGTACCACTGATTCGTGGACGCTGCCCGGAGGGCGTAACCGGTTCGAAAAACGACGGGGGCGGACACGCCACCGTCATGGAGAACACGGTGCTGTTGGCAGACCACTGATTGTTCACCCGTTGCCGGGCCGTCAGTTGGGCGTAATTGCCTGGAGGAAGGTCAGCGGTGGCAGAGGTTTCCCAGTTCAGGCTGGTCTGCACATTGGCCTTGGGCACATTCGCAAGGATTTCACCGTTGCTGAAGATGGAGACTTCAACTGCATTCGTCCTCCATTGATTACCCCGGCCCCTGAAAGTAGCTCGTTGCCCGCTGACCGAGACGGTGACTGATGTGGGTATCGGGGTCGGAATGTTGACTGTAATTTCACGCAGTATCCAGTCTGAGCTGTAGATCCGCCCGCTGCCACCATCGGAGACGCTTTGCCGGCCGCCGAAGCGGTAATTGCCAGGCAGCAGATCTGCTGGAATTACCTTCGACCAGTTGCCCCCTGAGACAACTGCATCGAGGTACGGTGTGGGGTCTCCGCTGAAATGTATGTCCATGCGTACACCGGTTCCGTTATACCCGGTACCTGACAACTCGACCCTGCCACCGACGAGTTTGGACTCGAGGGTCGGTTGAGGCGGTCGGACCAGCAGCCTGACGGGCACGCTACGCACCGACGGCACCGACGAATAAACATGACTGGCCGTCACGGTGTCGGGCCCCGGATTCAATATGATGGGTGCCGACCAACTCCCACTGGCCGCCACGTCCCCGCCTCCGAGTAATGTGTTGGTACTGTCTCTGTAGACGGAGACCCTCCCAGCTTTGAATGGATCGGCCAACGTGCCGCCTACGGTAATCTGCCGCTCCACCTGTTGATTGGCGGTGTGAGAAGTGAGGGGCGGAGCGCCAAGCAACTTGAAGGATTGTTCCTCAGACCAGTCATTCCTGTTCCTGTGGCCGGCGGTCATCCTGACCAGACCGCCGCGCGGGTAATAGCCTTGGTCGAACAGAGCCTCCCATGTACCGTTGGGACCAACGACGGCCGTCGCATGCTCGTGAGCTCCACCCGGCGTAAAAACCCCGATGGTTTCGCCAGAAATACCCTGCCCCCTCAAAGAAAACGGGCTACCGGCAGCAACAACCGCATTCTTGGCAGGTGAGTCGATGCGTGGCGCCACATACCATTTGATGGAGACGGGATCCGACCTTCCGGAGTTTTGACTGACGATGACTTGTTCGGCATAAAAGGACGTGACGCCAGATGGCAGAGAGATGGAGGTATCCCAGGCACCGTCGGCTCTGGCATCGACGGAGCCGAGCGAGTGCACATTGCCATTTTGCAGACATGACAAATGGATCCTGCCGTTCAGAAGTCCGTTTTTTCCGGAAACGGCAAAGGGCATCCTTTGCACTGAACCAGCCTGCGGTGTTTGTATGAGTGGCTTCTGTGCGGGGCGAATGTGAACTCCCCATCCCTCACCTGCACCGACATCATTATTCTTCCCGTCATAATTGACGCGAATAACCAGATACATATTGAAACCGGGGGCAGCAAGCGTGGAGTCGAGGTATTTCTCATGGTCGTGCCACCGGGTGTCTTGAATCAGATTGTCATCAGAGTTAACGCGTACATAACTGGCGGCGTTAAGGGCAATATCTATGTTGGCCCTGTCCCAATTGCCATAGCGAGTGGTCATCTTGTAGCGCAGCGTCCGCACAAATATCCGGCCACCCTCGAACTTGTACTGGCATTCCAGCTCGGTTTTCAGCGACGGGACGCGCGGATGGGTCTGATGAAGTGTGGTGGTGATCGCGTCACTCCAGAACAGCGCCGAAGATTGCTTACGCTCGCCCGGCTCTCGCAACAAGCCGTTCTGCTCTTCGGTGACCTGTGCAGAGCTGATCTGGACGTCTTCGGTATCCAGCCAGATCCTGCCTGTTTCACCATTTTCGACGAAATCTTTCATGTCAGCGATGCCCCGCGCAATGTAGGAATCAAGTTGTGATTCAAGATACGTAGCCTGATCGTGGGCAACCACTGTCATAACTGACAGGTTTAAAGAACCGTTCGGTCTAACAAGCCAGCCGCTAATTACTAAAAATCACCGTTGCGGCGCGCTAATTGTGAACACGCAGCATCTGAGCAAGACAGGCATGTTGGCGGAGCAGGTATTGGAGAGTAAGTGGCCGATTGTCGTAAGCGGAAAAGATCAAGAGATCGCAGCCTGCGGCAGCTCCTACCGGAGAGCAGGTTGCGATCTTTGCCTGTGTTGTGTCAGGCCGAGGCCGGCAATGGCTGGAAGCTGAAATACTGCTTCAACGCCCTGACCAGTTGCGCATATTCGGCAGGCGGTCGATGCAGGCTGAAACCGGCGTCGTAGTGTTGCGGGGTCGCGTCCTCATGGCACCAGAGGCAACATGCCGTAAGGTCGATGACCTGTTGACAGCCATCGCGCATGGGGATTTTCAGGCGCAGCTTGAAATCAACACCAATCATCATCGGCAACTGACTGATCAGCATCAGTCCGTCTTCGGACACGTTGCCGATGAAACCGATGGGTTTGTCGGTGACGCTGTTGAACACTCTGAGGAAATACGGCAATTGATGCCGTTCGATCCGGCGGTCGGTAAACATGCGCAGTTCGCCATGCAAGGCTCCATCACAGAGCCGCGCTGTGCTTCGGAACGAGCCTGTGGGCAGCCTCGCTCTCCCCGCTTCCGGTGTGCCGGTCGCTACGTCGCCGTCACTTGACCACTTGCCAGTCGCAGGTGTTGCCCCGGATCAGCGCCAATGCGCTGAAACCGGATCATTCGACTATAGCTCAGCCTGTACAGTCGGCCAGAGTTTGTATGACATCTGTCATCAGAAACGCGTCGGGCGTACCACGGCGGCTGCACTGCGGGTCGGGTAATGGCCCAGGCTTTCCAGGGTTTCCAGACGGGCCCGGGCGCGGTAGGCGTATTCGCTGTTCGGGTAAGAGGCCATGATGAACTGATAGGTCTGCGCCGCATCGACAAACATCTTTTGCCGTTCCAGGCACTGGCCGCGCATCATCGACACTTCCGGCCACACGTACGGGCGGGCGCGGCTGGCGCGTTCGACCTTGGACAGCTCGAGCATGACCTGTTCGCAATTGCCGCGATCATAGGCGCTGTAGGCGTTGTTCAAATGATGGTTCATCGACCAACGGGTGCAGCCCGTGACGGCGAGGACGCTGAGGGCAAGGGCGGCAATGGGTACGAATCGCATGAGGGTTCTCCTGTCTTGAGCAATGTATCGACCCAGGGTCGGAAATCTTCAGGCGCGTTTGTCCCAAAGTTGTCGCGTTCAATAAAGAAAGTATTAAGTAGTGCATTCGAACAATGACTACACCCCAAGAGCATAGTAGCCTTCGCTAGCGCTTGAACTCAGGAGTCTTTGCATGTCCGTCCGTCGTACCAAAATCGTCGCTACCCTTGGCCCGGCCAGTAACTCGCCGGAAGTTCTCGAACAGCTGATTCTGGCTGGTCTGGACGTTGCCCGTCTGAACTTCTCCCACGGCACCCCCGACGAGCACAAGGCTCGCGCGAAGCTGGTGCGTGACCTGGCCGCCAAGCACGGCCGCTTCGTCGCCCTGCTCGGTGACCTGCAAGGCCCGAAAATCCGTATCGCCAAATTCGCCAACAAGAAGATCGAGCTGAAGATCGGTGACCAGTTCACCTTCTCCACCAGCCATCCTCTGACCGAAGGCAACCAGCAAGTGGTCGGCATCGACTACCCGGATCTGGTCAAGGACTGCGGCGTGGGCGACGAGCTGCTGCTCGACGACGGCCGCGTGGTCATGCGCGTTGATACCCAGACTGACGACGCATTGCATTGCACCGTGACCATCGGCGGCCCGCTGTCCGATCACAAAGGTATCAACCGTCGCGGTGGCGGCCTGACTGCGCCGGCCCTGACTGAAAAAGACAAGGCCGACATCAAGCTCGCCGCGGAAATGGAAGTCGACTACCTCGCGGTGTCCTTCCCGCGTGACGCCGCCGACATGGAATACGCCCGTCAACTGCGCGACGAAGCCGGCGGTACTGCCTGGCTGGTAGCGAAGATCGAACGCGCCGAAGCCGTGGCCGACGACGAAACCCTCGACGGCCTGATCAAGGCGTCCGACGCGGTGATGGTTGCACGCGGTGACTTGGGTGTGGAAATCGGCGACGCCGAGCTGGTGGGCATTCAGAAGAAAATCATTCTGCACGCACGCCGCCACAACAAGGCTGTGATCGTAGCGACGCAGATGATGGAGTCGATGATCCAGAACCCGATGCCGACCCGCGCTGAAGTGTCCGACGTGGCCAACGCCGTGCTCGACTACACCGACGCCGTGATGTTGTCTGCCGAATCCGCTGCAGGTCTGTACCCGCTGGAAGCTGTGCAGGCGATGGCGCGCATCTGCGTCGGCGCTGAAAAGCACCCGACCGGCAAGACTTCCAGCCACCGCATCGGCAAGGAATTCACCCGTTGCGACGAAAGCATCGCACTGGCGACCATGTACACCGCCAACCACTTCCCGGGCGTTAAAGCGATCATCGCGCTGACCGAAAGTGGCTACACCCCGCTGATCATGTCGCGCATCCGTTCATCGGTGCCGATCTACGCGTTCTCGCCGCACCGTGAAACTCAGGCGCGTGCAGCGATGTTCCGTGGCGTGTACACCGTACCGTTCGATCCGGCTTCGCTGGAACCGCACGAAGTCAGCCAGAAGGCGATCGACGAGCTGGTCAAGCGTGGCGTTGTGGAAAAAGGCGACTGGGTCATCCTGACAAAGGGCGACAGCTACCACACCACCGGCGGTACCAACGGCATGAAGATCCTGCACGTGGGCGACCCGCAGGTCTGAGTGACGCGCTGAAAAACAAGAGCCCCGGCATGTGAGTGCCGGGGCTTTTTGTTTTCTGATCCAGGAGATGTGTCGACTGATCCGACGCCATCGCGAGCAGGCTCACTCCTACAGTTGAAATGCATTCTCCTGTAGGAGTGAGCCTGCTCGCGATGGCGTCAATCCAGTCAGCGAACCTATCAATGCCGTTTGATAAACCCGGTCAACGCCGCCAACGCTTCCGGCGAGCGCAGTCTTTGAGTGAACAATGCGCCCTCCTCCTCGATCACCTTACGAATCAACTCGCGATCCGGCGCCCTCATCAATTGCTTGCTGATGCGCACCGCTTCGGCCGGTAACTCATCGAAACGCAGAGCCACTTCCCGTGCCTTGCGCAACGCCGCATCACCACTGCCCAACGCCTCGGTGGCAATCCCCCACTGCGCGGCCTGTTCACCGCTAAAACCTTCGCCGAGCAACAACAACTCCGCCGCTTTGGCCTGCCCGAGCAAACGCGGCAGGATCAAGCTGGAGCCAAATTCCGGGCACAAACCAAGATTGACGAACGGCATACGCAAACGCGCATCGCGGCTGACGTAGACCAGATCGCAATGCAGCAACAGCGTGGTGCCGATACCCACGGCAGCGCCCGCCACAGCGGCAACCACCGGTTTGCGGCACTCAAGCAGACTGAGCATGAAGTGAAACACCGGGCTGTCGAGGTCGCTCGGTGGTTGCTGGACGAAGTCGGCGATATCGTTGCCAGCGGTGAAGCACTCGGCGCTGCCGGTGATCTGCACGGCGTTGATGGCGGGGTCGCTGTCGGCCTGTTGCAGGGCTTCGGCGAGAAGGCTGTACATCGCACGGGTCAGGGCGTTTTTCTTGTCCGGGCGGTTGAGGCGCAGGGTCAGCAGACCGCGTTCGCGTTCAAGCAGGATGGCGTCAGTCATGGTGGCTCTCGCATCGCAAGTTCAGCGCTCAACCACGGCTGAGAAAGACGTCGGCCAGCAGTTGATTACGCGGTAATCCAGCCAGATACAGACGTCGGGCGAAGGCATCGACACTGGCGGTCGAGCCGCAGACTAAGGCCAGGGTTTGCCGGGAAACAAGGCGCAGTTGCGCCAAAGCGGCGGCTGACTCTGCCGTCGTCCACAGCTCGACGCTGAGGTTTTCGCGCTGCGCGGCCAGCGCGGCAAGGGGTTTGGCCAGATAGTGCTCGCGCTCGTCATGAGCCAGGTGAATGACGCGGATCGCGCCTTGGTGATCCTGCCGCAAGGCTTCGCGCAATACGCCGAACAAGGGGCCCAGTCCGGTGCCGGCGGCCAGCAGCCACAGCGGTCGCGTGTGCCAGTCGGGATCGTAATGCAGTGCGCCGCCACGCAGCTCGCCGAGGCGGATCGGATCGCCAATCTGCAAGCGCCGCGCGGCATCGCTGAATTCACCGGGCAGTCGGCAATCGAGGTGGAACTCGAGAAAGCGGTCTTCTTCCGGCAGGCTCGCCAGCGAATACGGCCGGGCGATGTGATCGATCCACAGCACCAGATGTTGCCCGGCGCTGTAGCGCAATGGCCGCTGCGGGGTCAGGCGCAAACGCAGGACGTTGTCGCTGAGCCAGTCCAGCGCTTCGACGGTTGCCGGGCGACCGTCGGTGAGCGGGTCGAAGGTATGCAGCTGCAGGTCTTCGATGACCTGACACTGGCACGCCAGGCGCCAACCGTCCTGGCGCTGCTCCGCGCTCAAGGCATCCGGGCGACTGTCGGCGGGCGAACCTTGCACACATTGCACCAGACAGGCATGACAACTGCCGGCGCGGCAACTGTAGGGGACGGCGACACCGTTCTGATTCAGCGTATCGAGCAGATTGGTGCCCGATACCACCGACCAGTGCCGATCACCGACACGAAGTTCAGGCATCGATGTTCTCCCACGCCGCCGCACAGCGATTGCGACCGTCACGCTTGGCCCGGTACAGCGCCTGATCGGCGCGCTGCAAGGCATCGTCCAGGTCATCGCCCAGTTCCAGCAGGGTCATGCCGGCGGACAGGCTAAGGTTGCGCACATTCAGGCCCACCAGTTCGACATCGGTAAAGGCAATGCGCAGACGCTCGCAACACGCGGTCAATCGGTCGGCATCGCAATCGGGCAGCAGCACCACGAATTCCTCACCACCATAGCGCGCCAGGACATCGCCGTCGCGCAGGCAGGCGCCGGCGACACCGGCGAAAGCCTGCAACACTTGGTCGCCAGCGGCATGCCCGTGCAGATCGTTGATGCGTTTGAAGTGGTCGAGGTCGATCAGCGCCAGACCATGAGCCACACCGTTGTCCATCGCATTCAGTTCGCGTGAAGCCAGACGCAGGAAATGCCGACGGTTGAACAGCCCGGTCAACTCGTCGGTGGCCACCAGGTCTTCGAGTTGGCGCATCATTCCGCGCAGGGTGTCCTGATGCGCCTGCAAGGCAAAACGACGCTGGCGCTGGCGTTGCCGCGAGACCTGCACGAAGCGCGCATAAAGCACCAGCCATGCCAGCACCATCGCCAGAATGCACACCTGCAACGCCGCGAGCGCAGGCTCCGGCAACAGAAAGTGATAACCGTCCCACAGGGTGATCGCGCAAAAGCTGAAGAACACCAGCAGCGCACAGCGAATGAATGCACGCCGAGTGAGGTGGAACAGGCCGAACAGCAGAATCAAAACATAGAAGACCAGAAACGCCCCGCGCGCTTCATCCAGATGGGCGATCAGCCAGGTCTGCCAGCCAAGCCCGAGGAGGACTTGCACTTCGGTCAGGCTGGGGTCGGCGAAGCGTTGGTTACGTCCGGTCCAGAACAGCACGAACAGGGTCGCCTGGCTGCTCACCACCAAGGCGCTGCCAATGGCCACGGAACTGAGGGTCTGGTCGTAATGCCCGGTAAAAAACGCCAGCCACAGCAGCAGCAAAGCCAATCCGTAGGTGGCTGCAGCGAGGGCAAAACGTTTTAGTAAAAGACGTTGAATGGCGTTATGGGTCAATCGTTGACTCACCGTGCGATAGGAGGCTGACTGAGTGTCCTACTCTACAGACCGGCTGCCACTTTAGAGGCGTAGTCGATAAATGACCACCGATTTTCGGGCTCGAAATTTGACGTCAAAAGTGTGGCCTGCGTATACCGCCAAAAGCCCCTCACCCTAGCCCTCTCCCAGAGAGAGAGGGGACTGACCGAGTTGTTTGCTGGCAATACGCCGACCTGAAATACCGAGCCGAACTCAGGTTTGAACAACATAAGATCGGCTCCCTTTCCCGGGCTGAACTCAGGTTTGAACAGCACGAAGATCAGCTCCCTATCCGCCTCGCCCGCTTGGGGGAGAGGGAGCGGGTAAATGCTGAAGTGCAAACCCGCTGTCCGATATTCGCCCACCCATGCGACCAACGAATGACTGCCGGCGCGTGTACGCCCCATCGAGGCGGGGTATACTGCCGCGCCTTTTTAGCGTCGCGCCAGCAGCCCCGGCGTGCCTTGAAAGGTGCTTGCGACCGACCGATGTACCCAAGCCGCAGGCACCTTATTGAATGTTCCCGTCTTTTAGAGGAGCGCGACTCATGAC
>NZ_JBIUVX010000017.1:0-35063 GCF_044743175.1 Pseudomonas sp. NPDC087690 | reverse complement strand
CGACGCCCTGCAGTTCATGTCCTACTACCACCCCGTGGATTTCATCCAGGCGATGCACGAAGCCTACCTGCGCGAAGAATCGCCAGCGGCCCGTGACTCGATGGCGCAAATCCTGATCAACTCGCGCATGTGCGCTACCGGCCACCGCCCGATCTGCCAGGACACCGGTATCGTCACCGTGTTCGTGCGCGTCGGCATGGACGTGCGTTGGGATGGCGCCACCATGGGCCTGGACGACATGATCAACGAAGGCGTGCGTCGCGCCTACAACCTGCCGGAAAACGTCCTGCGTGCCTCGATCCTCGCCGACCCGGCGGGCGCTCGGAAAAACACCAAGGACAACACCCCTGCCGTGATTCACTACTCCATCGTCCCGGGCAACACCGTGGAAGTGGACGTGGCGGCCAAGGGCGGCGGTTCCGAGAACAAGTCGAAAATGGCCATGCTCAACCCGTCCGACTCGATCGTTGACTGGGTATTGAAGACCGTTCCGACCATGGGCGCCGGCTGGTGCCCACCGGGCATGCTCGGCATCGGCATCGGCGGCACCGCCGAGAAAGCCGCTGTGATGGCCAAGGAAGTGTTGATGGAATCCATCGACATCCACGAGCTGAAAGCCCGTGGCCCACAGAACCGCATCGAAGAAATGCGTCTGGAGCTGTTCGAGAAGGTCAACCAGTTGGGCATCGGCGCCCAGGGCCTCGGTGGCCTGACCACCGTGCTCGACGTGAAAATCATGGACTACCCGACCCACGCCGCCTCGCTGCCGGTGTGCATGATCCCGAACTGCGCTGCCACCCGTCACGCGCACTTCGTGCTCGACGGTACAGGTCCAGCCTCGCTGGAAGCGCCACCGCTGGACGCCTACCCGGAAATCGTCTGGGAAGCCGGCCCTTCGGCCCGTCGCGTTAATCTCGACACCCTGACCCCGGAAGACGTGCAGAGCTGGAAGCCGGGCGAAACCGTCCTGCTCAACGGCAAAATGCTCACCGGTCGCGACGCCGCGCACAAGCGCATGGTCGAGATGCTCAACAAGGGTGAAACCCTGCCAGTGGATCTGAAAGGCCGCTTCATCTACTACGTCGGCCCGGTTGATCCGGTCGGTGACGAAGTGGTTGGCCCGGCTGGCCCGACCACCGCAACGCGGATGGACAAGTTCACCCGGCAGATCCTTGAGCAGACCGGCCTGTTGGGCATGATCGGCAAGTCCGAGCGCGGCCCGACCGCGATCGAAGCGATCAAGGACAACAAAGCCGTGTACCTGATGGCTGTCGGCGGCGCTGCTTACCTGGTGGCTCAAGCGATCAAGAAGTCGCAAGTGCTGGCGTTTGCCGAACTGGGCATGGAAGCGATCTACGAGTTCGAGGTCAAGGACATGCCGGTCACCGTTGCGGTGGACAGCAAAGGTGAGTCGGTGCACATCACCGGTCCTGCGATCTGGCAACAGAAGATCAGCGAAAGCCTGGCGGTAGAAGTGCAGTAAGCGTTTCGCCGTTTTGAGAGGCCAGCCTGTCACGCGACAGGCTGGCCTTTTTTGTATTCGCATCGGCAAAAAAACCGCCAATCAATGCTGCTGGAATTCATAGATCCCAGCATAAAGCACCTGTCAGATCTGACAGGTTACCAACTCCCCTTATCTTGATAGCGTCTATCCACCTGCGCCCCCGCATTGTGCATTGGATCAGATCATGGCCGATCAAGAGTTGAGCATCGTTACCCCATCGATCGAGAAGAGTTCGACGATCGCCACCATCGGAAAAAGCTGGGGCGCGGTAGGTCCGACCGGTGCGGCGTCGTTTGAGCTGCCTATCCCTGCGTCCGCCGGGCGTGGTTGGGACCCACAACTGTCATTGACCTACAGCAGCCAGGCCGGTAACGGCCCCTTCGGTATCGGCTGGAATATGGGCATTGGCCAGATCAGCCGTCGTACCCATAAAGGTGTGCCGCGTTATACCGATCACGACGAAATCATCGGTCACGACGGCGAAGTGTGGATGCCCGAACTGGACGCTGCAGGCGAACTGAAGTCGCGCACCGAGTCGAGTTACAACGGGGTCGACGTCGGCCCGCACACGGTCGTGCGTTACTGGCCTCGGGTCGAAAGTGACTTCGCTCTGCGCGAACGCTGGCAAGCGGATCCAGATCTGCCGCCGTTCTGGTTGATACACGGCGCTGACGGCTCATTGCATGTTTATGGAAAAACCGCGGCCAGCCGCCGTGCGGACCCGGACCCGGCCCCCGACAAAGCACTGCGAGTCAGCAGTTGGTTACTCTGCGAAAGCATGAATGCGCGCGGCGAGCACATCTGCTTTGAATACCTGAGCGACGATGATAACGCCGACCCAGTGCATGACTACCGCGCCCAGCGCTATCTGCACCGGGTGTTCTACGGTAACGCCAGCGCCAGTGCAGACTTGTACGCGTGGAGCAACGACAATCCTGCTGACTTGCACTGGCATTTTCACCTGTTGTTCGATTACGGCGAGCGCAGTCGCGACCTGAGCGAAAAACCCGTGTATGACGGCATCGAATTGCAACCCTGGCTGCAACGCGGTGATCCGTTCTCGACATACGGCCAGGGATTTGAAATCGGCACCCGCAGGACTTGCCAACAAGTGCTGATGTTTCATCACTTCACGCAAGAAACCGGTTCCCCCCCGACACTCGTCCGACGCTTGTTGCTGGAGTACCGCAACGTCGAGCCGGGATGGACCTACAGCCAGATCAGCGCCGCTCACTATCAGGCCTGGGATGCCGATGGCAGAGTGGAAAATACCCCACCGGTCGAATTCGATTACACAGCGTTCGAGATCAACAAGACCGCGACACGCCTGTTTGCAACGGACACCATGCCTGGCATCGATGATGGCGCTAACTATCAATGTGTCGACCTGTACGGCGAAGGCGTTCCGGGGTTTCTCGCACGGTTTGACCAGTGCTGGTACTACCGCGAACCACAACGCGGCGAGTCAAGCCCGGAAGCCATCGATTACGGCCCTTGGACAGCGCTGCCGGCAGTGCCTGTCGCCAATCGCAGGCAGCCGGTGCAGCAATGGCTGACCGATCTGACCGGTGATGGACGTCTGGACTGGATCAGCGCGCAACCGGGCAACAGCGGCTTTTTCACATTGAGCGCCGAGCGCAAATGGGCGCCGTTCAGCACATTCACAACGGTGCCAGTGGAGCTTACCCATACCCTTGCGCAGTTGGGCGATCTGGTCGGCGACGGACTCAGCTCACTGGCGCTGATAGGCCCACGCGCCGTGCGCCTGTATGCCAATCAACGTGAGGACGGCTTTGCCCGTGCCGAAGACGTCGCCCATGAAATCGATGACGACCGTCTGCCAGTGTTCAGTAACTCAGCCACGGAGCTGGTGTTTCTGGGCAACATGCTCGGCAGTGACATGAGCGAGCTGTGCCGGATTCGCTACAACGAAATCAAATGCTGGCCCAACCTTGGACACGGCAAGTTCGGCAAAGGCCAGGTGATCAGCGCCCTGCCCTTTACGTATGCCGGGTTCAATGCGGCGCAGGTGCGAATAGCCGATCTCGACGGGTCTGGCGCACCGGCTCTGATCTACCTGAAATCCGACGCTTTCGAGATTTACCGCAATCACGGTGGTAATGGCCTGGAGCAAACACCGGTGATTGTTCCGTGGCCGGAAGGCATTCGTTACGACCCGTTGTCCCGAGTGACGCTGGCTGATGCACAGGGCCTGGGCTGCGCCAGTCTGATTCTGAGCGTTACGCACATTGAACCGCAGCACTGGCGTTATGACTTTGTCGCAGCCAAGCCTTATCTGCTCAATGCCACCAATAACAACATGGGCTGCAGCACTCGTGTCAGCTATCGCAGTTCCGCACAGGCATGGCTTGATGAAAAAAGCGAACGACTGGCAAAACAACCGCTTGTCGCTCCTGCCTGCTACCTGCCTTTTCCCGTGCAGGTGGTCAGTCAGCAATTGCAGGAAGACGAGGTCACCGGCAACCGCACAATGCAAATGACCGAATACCGTCACGGCGTCTATGACGGTCGGGAGCGCGAGTTTCGCGGCTTCGGCCGGATCCAGCACACCGACAGCGAAAGCGCGACGGGAAATGATGAGGTCGGCTTCACCGCACCGGTCCGGGTGTGTACCTGGTTTCACACCGGGCAATCCATGACCGCACCCCGCGAAGGCTACTTCACGGAAGATTCCGAGGCCGTGGCACTGGGTGGCACCTTGTACAGCCGCTATCACCACGGCGATGAATACGATGAGGCGGTGACCCCGCCCGACGCCGATACCGAATATGAAATTGCCCGGGCACTGGCGGGGTCGATCATCCGCAGCGAAACCTATGCCGCCGACGATGATTCGCTCCTGCCATATACAGTCCAGGAGCATCGCTATCTGGTGCGTGAAGTACGCCCCCGAGGTGAGCATGATCCCGCAGCCGTGCTGTTGCCACTGGCACTGGAACACATCAGTTATGCCTACGATCGCTTCATCAACGACCCACAATGCCGGCACGAGATCACCTTGCGTCGTAACCGTTACGGCCTGCCGACTCATGCTCTCACGGTCAGTTATGCACGCCGCCGCGACCCGACGGATACGCCGCCCTTTACTGACCCGGATGAACAGCAATGGTGGCTCGATGCGCATGATCAGGCCCAGCAGTCTTACTACCTGAGCGAGGCCCGCGCACGCTACATCGACCTCGATGCAAACCCGCAGCAATGGCGGTTGGGGATGCCGTGGCAGCAACGCAACAATGCCCTGGTATTGCCCAAAGGGGAGCTCCCCACAGGCCTGAACCCGCAACAGATCGGTTACGAGGCGTTGAACGCGCATCTGGACTCAGTCCACTGGAATACCGGGCGAGTACTGACGATGCAGTCAATACAGCGTTATCTCAAGAGTGCAGACATGTCGCCGCTGCCCGAGGGGCAGAGTGATTTCGAAGCGCTGGTCGCGCCGCTGGAACTGGCACAGATGGACAGGACCGCCCTGGACGCTTACGGCGATCTGCCAGACTTCGACATTCGGGCGGCGTTGAAGGAAATCGGCTACACGGCGATGACGCCCCTGTTCGAACCTGCGCCCCTGCCGGAGGCAGAAGAGAATCTCTGGTCCTCGCATTACGGCTACGCGCAATACGCAGGTCCCGACAGTTTCTATAAAGTCCTCAAGTACCGTGAAACCCTCAGCCACGGCTGGACGACGGCGCAATATGATGACTACTGCCTGGCAATCAACCGCGTCGAACTGCCGGACAAGTGCACGACCCGGATCATCTATGACTATCACGCGTTACAGCCAACCTGCATCGTCGATGCCAATGAAAACCTTCAGGAAGCGCTTTACGAACCGTTCGGCCAACCGCTGGCCACCAGTTTTCACGGCACCGAAAACGGCATTGCCGTTGGTTTCCATTCCCTGAGCGAATACCAGCGCCCGGTGGATTATCGCCCGGACGCAGCAATCGAGAACCCGGCGGCGGCCGTGCAAAAAGCCGCCAGCACTTTGCGCAAGGATCTGTTCAGCTGGATGGGCCAGCTCCCGCCTGATACAGAAGAGGCAAGCCAATGGATTGCGCAAGGTTACATTCTGCCCAGTGGACATATTCGTGCCAGCGCGCGCCAGCGCCTGCAACACGGCGCAGGCCTTTCCCGCGCAGAACAAGTCTTGAGCCAGCTCGTTGCCAGTGCTCGCCGTGAACCGGTGCACAGCGTTTTGCTGAGTGCCGACCGCTATCCCCATGACGACGTCCCGGCACAGATACAGATCATCAAGGCTTGTGTGGACGGTTTCGGCCGTGCGCTGCAAACCCAGCAGCTTGTCGCTCCTGGCCAGGCGTATGAGGTGACCGACGAGGGCGCGCTGACACTTGATCGCGGTGAGCTGCGCGAGGTCTTTGCCGAGTCGCGCTGGCGCATCAGCGAACGGGTCGAATACAACAACAAAGGCCTGGCAGTGCGGCAATTCCGGCCGTTCTTTGCCGATAGCCATGGCTACGTCAACGATGTTTCCCTGCGCGAGCACGGCTATTTCGATCAGCAGTTCTATGACCCCATGGGCCGGCCGGTCAAACTGATCAATGCCAAGGGCGATTTTTCCCGTGAGACCTATCATCCCTGGTATCAGACCAGTGAAGACTTCAACGACACCGACGGGTCGGACGCATGATCGCCAGTGTCGCCTGGCGTACGCCATCACTCATCGTCAGTGATGGCTGCGGCTTGCCGGTGCGACAGATTGCTTACTTGCGTACGTTTGCCGGTGACACGGCCGAAGTGCTGGTTTCGCGTCGCCAGCATGACTTGAATGGCGAACCGCTCGATGTCCGAAGCGTCGATGCTGGCAGGCGCCTGACATTGCCCGGGCTGGCCGGTGAGGCACTTGAGCGTTGGGATGAGCGCGGCAACCATTGGCGAAGCACGCAACTGCGTTACGACGTTGCCGGACAGCTCAACTTCAATGAGGCCGAGGAAGGCTTGTCATCGCTGAAACTGGCGAAAATCCGCAGCACCCTTGATGAACTCGATGCGATGGTCACGCGATTGACCGTAACCACCAACACCGCGTTTGCCGAATTGGGGATCAACGAGTTTTACGATGAACAACACGCAATGCGCGACTACATGATCGATCTGGCACTGAACCGGGTCGGCACGGCAAAGGCGAGAACATTACGCCAGTCTGACGCGGCGCGGATTGCGGGAAACGCCCGCGATAGCGTTGGGGGCGCTCGAGATCTGCTGAGCCTGTATCAGACGAAAGTCCCCGCCATTCGTAATCGGTATCGGGGCAAATGACTTGCACAGTGCTGATGCCCGCCGGGCATGGGACGTCTGACATGAGCGCCAGCCCCCACTGGCGTACTCCGCGATTGCACGTCATCGACAACCGCGGCTTGCCAGTGCGTATCGTGGAGTACTTGCGCACTGCGGCAGGCAAAACCAGTCAATCGCTCATCACTCGCCAAGTGCATGACCTCAACTCACGGATATCGGCACAGTGGGATCCGCGTCTGTTCGGCATCGCGTCGAAAGCCAACATCCACACCGTTCATGGGCTGGCCGGCAGCCCGCTGAAAATCGACAGCGTCGATGCCGGCTGGCGCGTGAGCCTTCCCGGGCTGGCAGATGAAGTACTGCAAAGCTGGGATCAGCGCGGCAACCACTGGCGCTACCGCTACGACGCGTTGCTGCGGCCGGTTGAAGTGATCGAGAACGGAAAAATCCAACGTGAACAATTCACCTATGGCGATCACAACGCCAACGCCGCACATAATCTGCGTGGGCAATTGCTGACATTGCAGGAACCTTGCGGCCTGTCGACCTGGCCGAGTTTCAGTCTGCTCGGCCAACCGCAGGTGCAGATCAGGACCTTCGACGATGGCATCGGGTATTGCAGCGCAGAGACTTACGGCCCACTGAACCAGACACTGACGCAAACCGATGCCGGTGGTCATCGACAAAACCTGCACTATGACCTTGCCGGGTACCTCAGGCAGGTGACGCTTTTGCGCCACGGTGAAAGCGAGCTGCAGCCAGTCTGGCTGGATATGCAGTACAACGCGGCCGGACAGCTCATCGAACAGCGCGCCGCCAGTGACATGCTCAGTTGCTGGCATTACGACCCGCGCGATGGACGGCTGAACCGCTCACACGCTTCGATTCCCGGACAGGCTGCGCGGCAACATCTGGCGTATGCCTATGACCCTGCCGGAAACGTATTGCACATCAAGGATCTGACCTTTCAGCCCGTGTACTTCGCCAACCAACTCATCGACGGCGAGCGGCATTTCGAATATGACTCCCTCTACCGCTTGATCCGCGCCAGCGGCCATGATGCCTCCCCGGCCAGCGAACTGCCCGGTCGTCCGCTGCCAAGCGACCCGCAAAACCTGCGCAATTACACCCAGCACTTTGATTACGATCAAGGCAATAACCTGACTCGACTGGTGCACGCGCGCGAAGTCGGCGGCTACACGCGGCAGATGCTCATCGATCCTGCGAGCAACCGTGCCCTGCGTTGGAAAGAAGCAGATCCACCCCCCGATTTCGCCACGTTTTTCGACGCCCACGGCAACCAGCGAAAACTCCAGCACGGTGCAGCTCTGCTCTGGAACACGCAAGACCAGTTATGCCAGGTGACACTGCTCGAACATGCCAATGGACTGGCGGATGATTGTGAAGTCTATGTCTACAGTCAGGGCGAGCGCGTCGGCAAACGCCACGAAACCCATACCGCCCGTGCAACGCATTATCTTCAGGTGCGTTACCTGCCAGGCCTGGAAATTCGTACCCGCGATAACGGCGAAGAACTGCATGTCATTTCCCTGCCCGGCAACGTGCGCTGTCTGCACTGGCGGGAAAAACCTCCCGCCAGTGTCGAAAACAATCAGCTGCGTTACAGCCTCGACGATCATCTCGGTTCAAGCATGATCGAGGTTGACCAACTCGGCCGGCTCATCAGCCGCGAAACCTACTATCCGTTCGGCGGTACGGCGCTTTGGCTACCCGTTTCAAGCACGCTGGTGGACTACAAGACTGTGCGCTACAGCGGCAAGGAAATGGACGTCAGCGGCCTGTATTACTACGGCAGGCGCTATTACGCCCCCTGGCTGCAGCGCTGGATCAGTGCCGACCCGGCGGGAGATGTCGACGGACTGAATTTTTATGCGTTCGTGGGCAACGATCCGATCGGCAACATTGACCTTGAAGGAACCAACAGGTGGCCAAGCAAGGCGGCACTGGATGAAGGGCTGCGCAAAATGGCCGCCTCGAGTCTCGAAGGCGATGAACGCCGGCGCCAGCGCAACGCCCCCGGCCGGGCCAGACAATCACTTTCAAAAGCGATCGATCGACACCTGAATATCCTCGCCATCTCGCTGCGGCGTGGCGTCGATGCGCAACAGCAGATTCTCAATCACCGCTCGAGCGCCGACTTCGCGGTTTCGTCCTTGCGTCGGGGCGCTGTACACCTCACCGGACAAGTCGTTTCCTATGGTGCCGGAATTGCCGTCGGCATCGGCGCCCAGGCCTTGGGGGCTGTCGCTCCGGGGGCGGGAAATGTGGTGGGGATCGCCATGGGATTCGGCGCGAAAAAAATCGTCAGTGCCCTATGGGATTATGCGGCGGAACGCACCGGAGCCAGTGCCTCGATCAAGTTCAAGGCCAGCCGCGTATCGATGGAAAAAATCATCCTGAAAGCCGAATACAAAACCATGTCAGCCATCGATTACATCCAGCAGAAATATTCGAAAATGCTGCCCGACACTCGAAAAGGCGGATTGAAGGGCCTCAAGGAAGCAACTGGCACGGCCATCGGTCTGGCAGCCAAATCATTAGCGCCCAACGCAGCGAGTGAAATCAGCGCGACTGCCAGTACCGTGCTCGGCGCCGTGGAAATATTCCATGAAATGGCAGGGGGCAGTGGTGAACTTTCGGCAGAGAAAATCGCCAAGGGCGATCGTAACCTGACAAACCTGATCGGCGCGTTGAATAGCAATCTGGCCGAGATTACCTCGCAATTTGCCACGACAGGCGTCAGCGCCATGAACACCTTCAGTTTCTTCGGCGAGAGCGCTGGCGATTCGGTCGAAAGCCTGACCCAGGCGACTCGCTCGGTGATCAGCGAACTGACCTACGCGCGAACGATGCTGCGTTCCCACTCGCGAAAATTCGCTCAGGTCTGATCGGCTAACGAGTCATTCGGGAAGGATCGCCGGCCCCATGCTATCGTGCCGGCCCGTCCCTTTATCCATTAGCCCAGCATGCTGCCGACTTCCCGTACCCTGCGTCTGTCGTTGTACACACTGCTGATTGTCGCCGGTGCGGCGCTTGCCGCAACGCTTGCGATCCGCCACGCCGAACGTCAGGCGTTGGAGGAAGACGCGGCCCGCGCCAACCAGCAACTGGCGTTGTATGCCAATTCCCTGCACACCCTGATCGATCGCTACCGTGCGCTGCCCGCCGTGCTGGCCCTGGATCCGCAATTGCGCTCGGCACTGGCCGGCCCGGTCGATGCAGAAGAACAGACCACGCTTAACCTGAAACTGGAAAAGATCAACGGTGCGGCGCAGTCGTCGACTCTTGAACTGCTCGATCACACCGGCCTCGCCGTGGCCGCGAGCAACTGGCGCTTGCCCAGCAGCTACGTCGGCCACAACTACGGTTTCCGCCCCTACTTCAGCCAGACTCGCACCCAGGGCACCGGCCGTTTTTATGCGGTGGGCGTAACCAGTGGCATTCCCGGCTACTTTTTGTCCAGCGCGGTACTCGGCGACAACGACGAGTTCCTCGGAGCCATGGTGGTCAAGCTGGAGTTCCCGGAACTGGAGCGGGAGTGGAGCCAGGGTAACGACACGCTGCTGGTCAGCGATGCGCGCGGGATCATCTTCATCGCCAACCAGCCCGGCTGGCGCTATCGCGCGTTGCGGCCGCTGAGCGCCAGCGACATGGCCGAGATCAAGGCCACGCGACAGTACGACAAACAATCACTGCAACCCTTGACCCATTTGTCGCTGCGCAGCTTCGACGACAACAGCGATCTGCGCCGCGTCGAGGGCCCCGAGGGCACAGCAGACTATCTATGGGAATCGATGCCGCTCACCGCCGAAGGCTGGACCCTGCACCTGCTGCGCCACCCGCAAGTGGCCTTCGAAGATCTGCGCAACGCCGGCCTTGCCGCCGCCGGAGTGTGGCTGGCGCTGGTGTTTCTGCTGCTGTTTCTCAACCAGCGCTGGCGCCTGTCGAAGATCCGCCAGCGCAACCGCGAAGAACTGGAACAGTTGGTGGAAGAACGTACCCGCGACCTGCGCACGGCACAGGATGGTCTGGTGCAGTCGGCGAAACTCGCCGCGCTCGGGCAGATGTCGGCCGCGCTGGCTCACGAAATCAATCAGCCACTGACCGCTCAGCGCATGCAACTGGCGACATTGCGCCTGCTGCTCGACCATGGTCGCGTCGACGATGCCTATAAAGCTTTGAAACCGGTCGACGAAATGCTCACGCGCATGGCGGCCCTGACCGGCCACCTCAAGACCTTCGCGCGCAAAAGCCCCAGCGGTTTGCGTGAGCGGCTGGATCTGGCGACGGTGGTCGATCAGTCCCTGCAGTTGCTGGATGCGCGACTGCGCGACGAACAGGTCAGTCTGGTGCTGCATCTGACGCGTCCGGCCTGGGTGCGTGGCGATGCGATTCGCCTCGAACAGGTACTGATCAATCTGCTGCGCAACGCCCTCGATGCGATGCAGGGCAAACCCTGCAAGCGTCTGCAAATCCGCCTGGAGGCCGATCAGCAATTGTGGCACCTGAGCGTGAGCGACAATGGCGGCGGTATCGCCGAAGAACATCTTGGCCAGGTTTTCGATCCATTCTTCACGACCAAACCTGTGGGTGACGGCCTTGGCCTCGGGCTGGCAGTATCCTTCGCCATCGTGCATGAATCCGGCGGTCGTTTGAGCGCCGAGAATGACGACAGCGGCGCAGTGTTCAGCCTGACTCTGCCGATCGATCTGGAGGCACACATCTGATGCTCAATTCGGTAATGCTGGTCGATGATGAAAGCAGCATTCGCAGCGCCGTTGAACAGTGGTTGAGCCTGTCCGGGTTCGACGTACAGCTATTCAGTCGCGCAGAAGAATGCCTTGCCGCCCTGCCCGTACACTTTGCCGGAGTGATCCTCAGCGACGTGCGCATGCCCGGCATGGGCGGCCTGGCGTTATTGGCCGAAGTGCAGAAACGTGATGCCGATCTGCCGGTGATCCTCCTCACCGGCCATGGCGATGTACCGATGGCGGTCGAAGCGATGCGCGACGGCGCCTACGACTTCCTCGAAAAGCCGTTCAGCCCGGAAAGCCTGCTCGGCAGTTTGCGCCGGGCCTTGGATAAACGACGTCTGGTCCTCGAAAATCGCGCGCTGCACGAACAGGCGGATCACCGTGCGAAGCTCGATGCGACCCTGCTCGGCGTGTCTCGAGGCTTGCAGACGTTGCGTCGGCAGGTGCTGGATCTGGCGGCGCTGCCGGTCAATGTGTTGATTCGTGGCGAAACCGGCAGCGGCAAAGAGCTGGTTGCACGTTGCCTGCACGATTTCGGCCCGCGTGCCGACAAGCCGTTCGTGGCGCTGAACTGTGCAGCGATCCCCGAGCAGTTGTTCGAGGCCGAGTTGTTCGGACATGAGAGTGGGGCATTCACCGGCGCCTCCGGCAAGCGTATCGGCAAACTTGAGTACGCCGATGGCGGCACGCTGTTTCTCGATGAAATCGAAAGCATGCCGCTCGCCCAGCAGGTGAAATTGCTGCGGGTGTTGCAGGAGCAGAAGCTTGAACGCCTGGGTTCGAACCAAAGCATTCGCGTCGACTTGCGCATCGTTGCAGCAACCAAACCCGACTTGCTCGACGAAGCACGGGCCGGACGTTTTCGCGAGGATCTGGCGTATCGCCTGAACGTCGCCGAACTGCGCTTGCCGCCGTTGCGCGATCGTCGCGAGGACATTCCATTGTTGTTCGAAACCTTTGCGCAGAGTGCCGCCCAACGCCTGGGCCGGACCTTTCCGCCGCTCAACGGCGCACAGTTGAGTCATCTGCTCAGCCACGACTGGCCGGGCAACGTGCGCGAACTGGCCAACGTTGCTGAACGCCAGGTGCTGGGGCTGGATGAGCCGGCACCGGGGATTGATCCGGGACAATCGCTGGCGGCGCAGCAGGAGGCGTTTGAGGCGCAGTGTTTGCGTGCCGCGCTGACCCGGCACAAGGGTGATGTGAAAGCGGTGCTTGAAGAACTGCAACTGCCGCGCCGCACGTTCAATGAAAAGCTGCAGCGGCATGGGTTGAGTCGGGAGATGTTTCTGAGCGAGTGAGGCGGGCTTGGGATTTTCGGTGTGGCTGAGATCTTTCCCCCTCACCCCAGCCCTCTCCCCCCAGGGGGCGAGGGGGAAGGGAGCCGATCTCCATGCTTTTCAAAACCTGAGTTCGACTCGGTATTTCAGGTCGGTGTAACTCGAACAATCCACTCGGTCAGTCCCCTCTCCCCCTGGGAGAGGGTTAGGGTGAGGGGCTTTTGATCTTCGCCCCAATAAGCGGAAATCCGCTCATCAAACCAAATCCTTCGGCGATATCTCGCTCACCCAATCCCATCCCCCCCTCTAAACCGGCCCTCTCCCCGTTGGCACAGCTCCTGCTATAGCCCCCGCAGGCTGCGTTTCAACGCGCTCCACAAAAACAATTAAATGAAGGATCCTTCAATGGATAACTCCAACGCCCTGCCTCTTGGGTCGGCTGCCGCGCCCGCCAAAGAAAGAACCACCGCCAGCCGGATCAAATCGATCTTCAGCGGCTCCGTCGGCAACATGGTCGAGTGGTACGACTGGTACGTGTATGCCGCCTTCTCGCTGTACTTCGCCAAGACCTTTTTCCCCGCTGGCTCCTCCACCGCACAACTGATGAACACTGCCGCGATCTTCGCCGTCGGCTTCCTGATGCGTCCGATCGGTGGCTGGCTGATGGGTCTGTACGCCGACAAGGTCGGACGCAAGAAAGCCCTGATGGCCTCGGTCTACCTGATGTGCTTCGGCTCGCTTTTGATCGCCCTCAGCCCGAACTACGAAACCATCGGCATCGGCGCGCCGATCCTGCTGGTGTTTGCGCGACTGCTGCAAGGCCTGTCGGTGGGTGGCGAATACGGCACCTCGGCGACCTATCTCTCGGAGATGGCGACCAAGGAACGTCGCGGCTTCTTCTCCAGCTTCCAGTACGTGACGCTGATTTCCGGTCAGCTCATCGCGCTGGGCGTACTGATCGTCCTGCAAAACGTGCTGACCACCGAACAGCTGTACGCGTGGGGCTGGCGTATTCCGTTCGCCATCGGCGCACTGTGCGCAGTGGTTGCGTTGTACCTGCGTCGCGGCATGGAAGAAACCGAGTCGTTCACCAAGAAGGAGAAGTCCAAGGAAAGCGCGATGCGCACCTTGATGCGCCATCCGAAAGAGCTGTTGACCGTGGTCGGCCTGACCATGGGCGGCACCCTGGCGTTCTACACCTACACCACTTACATGCAGAAGTATCTGGTGAACACCGTCGGCATGAGCATCTCCGACTCGACCACCATTTCCGCCGCCACGCTGTTCCTGTTCATGTGCCTGCAGCCGATCATCGGCGGCCTCTCGGACAAGATCGGCCGTCGTCCGATCCTGATCGCCTTCGGCGTGCTGGGGACGATCTTCACCGTGCCGATCCTGATGACCCTGCACACCATTCAAACCTGGTGGGGCGCGTTCTTCCTGATCATGGCGGCGCTGATCATCGTCAGCGGCTACACCTCGATCAACGCCGTGGTGAAGGCCGAGTTGTTCCCGACTGAAATCCGCGCCCTGGGCGTCGGTCTGCCGTATGCATTGACCGTATCGATCTTCGGCGGCACCGCTGAATACATCGCGCTGTGGTTCAAGAGCATCGGCATGGAAACCGGTTACTACTGGTATGTGACGGCGTGCATCGCGGTGTCGCTGCTGGTGTATGTGACCATGAAGGACACCCAGAAGCATTCGCGCATCGTTACTGACTGATCAGGTGTTCACAGCCACTGCAATGGTGGCTGTTCTGGCCCAATCGCGAGCAGGCTCACTCCTACAGGGGAAAACATTCCAAATGTAGGAGTGAGCCTGCTCGCGATTGGGGTCACCACGTTATGCAGACCTGCATGAATAATTCCTCACATCCGCCGCCAAGCGATTAATCACTAATTAATCCTGCCCCCTCACTCTGCAATCACCTGATCGATGACCTGCGCGACGCTCGCTCCGACGACCAAAGCGATTTAAACACGCCGCCCTTAATATCAAGTTAATCGATTGTTTTTAGCATTAATCTGCGCTTTTTAATCAATTTAGTTGGCGTAGCATGAAACCCATGCAAGACATACCCGCCAACGAATCTGGAGTAACCGACATGAAAACCAAACTGATCCTCGCCCTGACCTTGTCCGTACTGGCCGCCAACACCTTCGCCGCCGACGGTTCGGACAAAACCAAATCCGCCGACTTCATCAACGGCGCCAGCGCTGCCATCGAAACCAGCCACACCGGCACTTACGCTGCTGATGGTTTTGATAAAACCAATCTGGGTAAAACGGTCGCTGCTGACGGCTTCGATAAAACCGGCACTGCTGCTGCCATCAGTTAACACAGCGCAGTTCCTCCACAGCCCGGCCTTGGCCGGGCTTAGTCATTTCTGGGGGATGAAGATTTCTTAGTTCCACACAAACCCCTTGTAGGAGTGAGCCTGCTCGCGAAAGCGGTGGGTCAGTCAAACTTCTATCAACTGACACACCGCTTTCGCGAGCAGGCTCACTCCTACACGGGGTTTTGCGTCTGGCTGGAAATATGCGGGGCGTCCTTGCACTATGGCTGCATCCGAAACGCAGCCTCAGGAATTCACCCACCATGCCCGATGACATCCACTTCTACGAACCCGCCAACGGCCACGGCCTGCCCCACGATCCGTTCAACGCGATCGTCGGCCCGCGTCCCATCGGCTGGATTTCCTCGCAGGATGCCAATGGCCAGTTGAACCTCGCTCCGTACAGCTTCTTCAACGCCTTCAACTACATTCCGCCGATCATCGGGTTCTCCAGCGTCGGGCGCAAAGACAGCCTGAACAACATCGAACAGACCGGCGAATTCGTCTGGAACCTCGCTACCCGCCCGCTGGCCGAGCAGATGAACCAGAGCTGCGCGATGGTTGCGCCCGAGGTCAACGAGTTTGAATTGGCAGGGTTGACGACCGTGGCGTCAAAAGTGATTTCGGTGCCACGGGTCGCCGAAAGCCCGGTGTCCTTCGAATGCAAGGTCACCCAGATCATTCAGTTGCAGCGTGCCGATGGCGAAACCGTGCCGAGCTGGCTGATCCTCGGCGAAGTGGTCGCCGTGCATATCGCCAAGTGGCTGTTGAAGGACGGCATCTACGACACCGCCGCAGCAGAACCGATTCTGCGCGGCGGCGGGCCGGCGGATTACTTCCAGTTGGGGCCTGAGGCCCTGTTCAAGATGTGGCGTCCGGGCGCCAACCAGTAACGCGTCTACCAGATCAACTCGGCGTCGTCAGTGACGCCTTTGAGGTTATCCAGCTCATTGATGGCGGCCTCGTCGGCGGCAATGGCGCCGGGGAAGACCTGATCATTCAGCAGTTTATGAAAGCGTGGTGCACCGCCATCGACCAGGGCCTTGACCGCGATTGCCGCGTGATAGCCCTTGTTGCCGCCCAATTCGACGGGGACGACTGCGGAGACTGCTTCGAAGTGTTCGAACTCTTTACGTGCCATGTCACACATCCCGGCTCAGACAAATAAGCCGGACATTAAACCCTCAACCGACGAGTTTGTGTACCGGCGCCGGACATTGGCTGAGGGCTTGCGCCGCCGACACGTCCTTGAAGGTATGGAAGTCGAGGCTGTTGACCACCAGCTCCTGCACCAGCTCGGCGAAGATTTGCATCGACGGGCTGTTGAAATAGTTGGTCATCATTTGCTGACTGCTCCAGAACCCGGAGACCAGCCACAACTCGGGATCACACTGCGAATGCTGCAAGGCAAAGCTCAGGCAACCGGGGGCGGCGCGGGACGGCTCGATCAACGCGCTCAGGCGCACACCGAGTTCCGCCGAACGCCCGGCGCGCGCTCGAACGAAGGCCATATGACTGACGGGAATCTGCTTGGACATGTTCAACCCTCCCAGGGAGTCGCGTGGCAGCCGGGGGCGGGCTGCGACAGGATCAAAGGTTAAGGGCCACGCCCCAGACGCCGTTAGTCGATTCCTGCCGCCGCGTTGCACAATCCTGCGAGACTTGTCTGAACCTGAGTTCACATACATCCCCTGTAGGAGCTGCCGCAGGCTGCGATCTTTTGACCTTAAAGACAACAATCAAAAGATCGCAGCCTTCGGCAGCTCCTACAGTCCGGCGTCGCGTCGGTGTTGAGCAATAGCGCTGTGCAGAATCAGGCAAGCATTTCGCAGGATGTGTCTACCGCTGTCGCTTGCACAAACATATGCTCTGCTCCATTCCACCTCCCCTGCCGAGGATGCCGTGCATGACGTCATTCGATCGTTTTCAAGCCGAACCCACCGCTGACATGGAAAAGCAGCGCGCGGAACTGGCGGCGATCATCCGCCGCAACACCACCGACGATGGCAGCTACGAGACCGCCATCGGTTCGCTGTACATGTCGCGCCACACAAAATCCCACGACTTTGCCCCGGTGCTCGCGCAACCGGCGCTGTGCATCATGGCGCAGGGACGTAAAGAGGTGCGCCTGGCGGACGAGTTCTTCAATTACGACCCGTTGAATTACCTGGTGGTGTCGGTTTCGATGCCGCTGAGCGGGCGCGTGGTCAATGTCTCGCCCGAGGATCCGATCCTCGCTGTGCGCCTGGATATCGACCCGACAGAAATCACCGCACTGATCGCCGACGCCGGCCCGATGGGCGTACCCACCCGACCGACCGGGCGTGGTTTATATGTCGAGCAGATCGACAGTTCGATGCTTGATGCGGTGCTGCGTCTGGCGCGTCTGCTCGATGCGCCGAAAGACATCGCCATGCTCGCACCCCTGATTCGCCGGGAGATCCTCTATCGCCTGTTGCGCAGCCCGCAGGGCCATCGTTTGTATGAGATCGCGATTGCCAACAGTCAGAGCCATCGCATCAGCCAGGCGATCAAATGGTTGAACGGCAACTTTGAACAGCCATTGCGCATTGATGATCTGGCCAAGGAAGTGAACCTCAGCGTCTCGACCTTGCATCACCGCTTCAAAGCGATGACGGCGATGAGCCCGTTGCAGTATCAGAAGCAGCTGCGTTTGCAGGAGGCGCGGCGGTTGATGTTGGCGGAGGGGCTTGAGGCTTCGGCGGCGGGATATCGGGTGGGGTATGAAAGTCCATCGCAGTTCAGCCGCGAATATAGTCGATTGTTCGGTGCACCGCCGTTAAGGGATTTGGCGCGGTTGCGGCTTTCGGTCTGATTCGGAAGCTACGGTGTGGCGGCTGGCCTCATCGCGGGCAAGCCCGCTCCCACAGGAATCAATGCCGTGCATAAATTTTGTGTACAACCATAAACCTGTGGGAGCGGGCTTGCCCGCGATGAGGCCAGGCCAGCCAATACGCCTCTGTGATCAGGCTGCCCGAATCACATGCTTGATTTCCTGAAACGCGGCTAGGCCCCATGGCCCCAATTCGCGGCCAACGCTGCTCTGCTTGTACCCACCCCACGCCGCCTGCGGGAAAATTACTTGCGGCGCATTGATCCACACCATCCCCGCCTGCAAGGCATTGGCCACGCGGTCCGCCGCTGCGGCATCGTTCGTCACCACACTGGCTACCAAACCAAACGGCGTGTCATTGGCCAGCGCAACCGCCTCGGCTTCACTGCTGAAACTGCGCACGCACAGCACCGGCCCAAAAATTTCTTCACACCACAGCGCGCTGTCCAGCGGCACATCGGTAAACACTGTCGGCTGCAAGAAATAGCCGCGCGGCAGGTCCGCCGGACGATTGCCGCCGCAGATCAATCGCGCACCCGCGCTCAAGCCACGATCGATATGCCCAAGCACTCGCTGATACTGCGCCTGATTGACCAGCGCGCCCATTTCCACCTCTGCATCGAACGGATCGGCCACACGAATGGCCTGCGCACGTTTCTGCAAACGAGTCAGGAATTGCTCCTCCAGTTCCTCAGCAACCAGCACGCGACTGGTGGCCGAACACATCTGCCCGGCGTTGAAAAACGCACCGCCACAGGCCAGTTCAACCGCCAAGTCGATATCAGCATCCGCCAACACCAGCAGCGAGGATTTGCCGCCCAGTTCCAGGCTGACACCCTTCACCGTTTCCGCCGCACGCTGCATCACTTGCACGCCGACCGCATTGCTGCCGGTAAAGGAAATCTTGGCAATGCGCGGATCCGCCGACAACGGCGCACCGACTGCCAAACCCGTGCCGCAAACCAGATTGAACACGCCATTCGGCAGCCCCGACTCCGCGATGATCGCCGCCAGTTCCAGCTCCGGCAGCGGCGTCACTTCCGAAGGCTTGAGCACCACGCAGCAACCGGCCGCCAGCGCAGGTGCAAGCTTCCATGCCGTGGTGACCATCGGGAAATTCCACGGCACGATCAACCCGACCACACCACACGGCTCGCGACGCAGGCGTGCGCTGAAATCATCGCTGGGCAGCGGCACGTCGCTGTCCTGTTTTGCGTCGAGGCCTTCGGCGAGTTCGGCGTAATACTCGAACGTGGCGATCACGTCATCGACGTCGATGGCCGCTTCGAACTGCGGTTTGCCGTTGTTGCTCGATTGCAGGTTCATCAAGTGCTCGCGACCATTGCGCACACCGTTGGCGATGTTGCGCAGGATCGCGCCACGCTCGGCCCCAGTGGTTTGCGACCAGCTCTTGAACGCTTCGCTGGCAGCGGCGACGGCTTGATCGACCGCGTGCTCGTCACCGCCATTGACCGTGGTCAGCAGCGCTTCGGTGGCCGGGTTGATCACCCGCAGATGTTCGCGGCCGGCGGACCATTGGCCGTTGATGTAGAGACCATCAAGTGTGGTTGGGAAACTGATCATTGCGCCACCGCCTTCATCCATTGGGTCTGATCGATTTCAATCAGGGTCGGACCCTGACGATCGCTTGCACTACGCAACGCGCTGCGCAATTGTTCGATGCTGCTGATCGCTTCGGCCGCGCAGCCGAGCCCCTTGGCCACAGCGACGAAATCCGGGGTGTAGATGTCCACGCCGACGGGCTCGATGGCGCGGTTGACCATGTACTTTTTGATCTCTTCGTAGCCCTGGTTATTCCACAACAGGACGATCACCGGCACCCGTGCTTCGACGGCGCTGGCCAGTTCCGGCAGGGTGAATTGCAGGCCGCCATCGCCGATCAGGCACACCACCGGAGGGCGCGCACCTTGGTCGAGTTGGCCGCCGAGCCAGGCGCCAATCGCCGCCGGCAAGGCATAGCCGAGAGTGCCGTAACCGGTCGATGCATTGAACCAGCGGCGCGGGTGATCCGGGTTGAACGTGAGGTTGCCGGTGTACACCGGTTGCGTCGAGTCGCCGACGAACACCGCGTTCGGTAATTCATCGAGCACGGTGTCGAGGAAACGCGTTTGCGCGAGGGTCGGCGCATCCCAGCTCGCGGCCAGTTCAGCGCGCAGTTTGCCGGCACGGGCGTGGCCCCAATCGCTGCTGCGCTCGTCGAGTTTTTCCTGCGACAGCGCGTTCAGCAAGGCTTGCGCAGCGTTGCGCGCATCGGCCACCAGCGCCACCTGTGGCGGATAATTGCGCACGGTCTGATCGGCGTCGATATCGATGCGCAGCAGTTTGCCGGGGATCTCGAAACCACCGGCGAAGGTGACGTCGTAATCGGTCTCGGCCAGTTCGGTGCCGATGGCCAATACCACGTCAGCATCGGCGACCAGCGCGCGGGTGGCGACCAGCGTCTGGGTCGAACCGATCAGCAGCGGATGATTGCCCGGCAGCATGCCTTTGGCATTGATCGTCAGCGCTACCGGCGCGTCGAGCAACTCGGCAAGTCGGGTCATTTCCGGCGCTGCGTCGATGGCCCCGCCACCGGCGAGAATCAGCGGGCGCTTGGCCCCGGCAAGCCAATCGCTCATGCGTTTGACCGCACTTGGCGCCGCACCGGCGCGGTCGATATTGACCGGCACGCTGGCAAGCAGGTCATCGGCGTTTTCGACCAGTACGTCCAACGGAATTTCGATGTGCACCGGACGTGGACGGCCAGCCTGGAACAACGCAAACGCACGCGCCAGCACCACCGGCAATTCAGCGGCGGACATCAAGGTGTGCGAGAACGCCGCAACACCGGAAACCAATGCGCTCTGGTTCGGCAATTCATGCAGCTTGCCGCGCCCGCCGCCCAACTGACTGCGCGATTGCACACTGGAGATCACCAGCATCGGGATCGAATCGGCGTACGCCTGGCCCATGGCGGTGGTGATGTTGGTCATGCCCGGGCCGGTGATGATGAAACACACGCCCGGTTTGCCAGCGGTGCGCGCGTAGCCGTCGGCCATGAAACCGGCGCCCTGCTCATGCCGAGGCGTGACGTGGCGAATGCTCGAACGCGCCAGCCCGCGATACAGCTCCACGGTGTGCACCCCGGGAATGCCGAACACCTGCTCGACCCCATAACCTTCGAGTAACTTGACCAGTACTTCGCCACACGTCGCCATGTCGATTGCCCTTCTTGTTCGCTGAAGACACAAGGCTCCTATGTAGGAGTGAGCCTGCTCGCGATGGCGTCTTCTCATTCACCATTGCGGTGACTGATTCACCGCTATCGCGATCAGGCTCACTCCTACATAAAGGCCCTTCATGGCTTCATTGAACGGTCGGCAGGTAGCCGCAACAATCGATTAAAAGTCATACTAGCCATGTCCTCACGTCATACCTTGGATCCCCATGAAGCGCCTGCCTCCCCTGCCCGCCCTGCACACCTTTCTGATCACGGCGCAGTGCTGCAACTTCACCCGCGCCGCCGAGCAGTTGCACATCACCCAAGGCGCGGTGAGCCGGCAGATCGCCGGGCTGGAAGCGCATCTCGGTTATCCGCTGTTCATCCGAATGGCCCGTGGCCTGGCGCTGACCGCCGAGGGACGGGAATGGCTACCGCGTGTGGAAAAAATCTTCGGCCTGATCGGCGAAGCGACCGAGCAGATCGGCCTGCAGCGTGAAACCCTGCAACTCAAAGCGCCGAGCTGCGTGATGCGCTGGCTGCTGCCGCGCCTGCTGCAATGGCAGAAAGAACGCCCGGACGTGCCGGTGAAACTCACCGCTTCGCTGCAACACGGCGTGGATTTTCAGCGCGAACAGTTCGATGCGGCGGTGATCTACGGCGCGCCACCCGATAACTCGCCGGGCGCCTTGCACCTGTTCGACGAGCAACTGACGCCGGTCTGCTCGCCGCTGCTGCTCAAGGGTTCGCCAGCGCTGAATTCACCGACAGATCTGCAACAGCATCTGTTGTTGCACCCCACTCACGATATTCAGGATTGGTCGGTGTGGTTGAACGCAGCCGAGCTGCAACTGAGCAACATCGGCAGCGGCCAGCATTTCGAAACGCTGGATCAGGCCATGTCGATGGCGTCCCACGGAACGGGCGTGGCGATCGGCGATTGGTCGTTGATTGGTGATGACCTGCGTGCGGGGCGGCTGGTGATGCCGTTTGAGTTGAAGGTGAAGACGGGGTTGGCGTATTACGTGGTGTTGCCTGCGGGAACCGAGCCTTCGCCGCAGCTGGAAGAATTGATGATCTGGTTGGTTGAGCAGGCACATTTGCGGTGAGGCCTTTCCCCTCACCCTAGCCCTCTCCCAGAGGGAGAGGGGACTGACCGGGGGATATTGAAGAGGTTCAGCGACCTGAACGATTGCCTTTGAATCCATAATCGACTGGATTTTTCATGTCGATGTACAGCGCCAGACACCTCGGTCGGCTCCCTCTCCTTCGGGAGAGGGCTGGGGTGAGGGGCGAGGTTTCACTCAATACCCAACAGTAAACCGCTGACGCGAATGCTTCGGCGTTTCCACTTCGTCGATCAACGCAATCGCGTAATCGGCAAAGGTAATCCAGCTACGCCCTTCAGCGCTCACCAGCAAGTGATCCTGGCCGACACGAAACTTGCCACTGCGCTCCCCTTCAACAAACTCTGCCGACGGCGACAGAAAGGTCCAGTCCAGATCCTGCTCCTGACGCAACGCCTCAAGAAACGCCGCACCCGCACTGGCTTCAGCTTTGTACTCCGCCGGGAAACCCGCACTGTCGATCACTCGCGTATCGTCCGGCAGCAACAGCGAACCGGCACCGCCGACCACCAGCAAACGCTTCACCCCGGCCTGCTTCACCGGCCCGACAATCGCCGCCGCTGGCACGGTGGCGAAATGCGCGGCGGTGATCACCACATCGTGACCGGTCACCGCGTCTTGCAGCGCTGCGGCATTCAGCACATCGACATTCTTGCTGACCACACCGGCACGCGCGCCGATCTTTGAGGTGTCGCGGGCAATAGCGGTAACGCTATGACCACGACGCAGAGCTTCTTCCAGCAGTTGGCTACCGGCACGGCCGGTGGCACCAATGATTGCGATCTTGCTCATGACATTCTCCAGTTGGCTTGAGAGTGCTGCGTTTTTCAGAATCGGCTTACCACTGCATTTCGCCCTTGGCGACTTTCGCGCTCAGTTCCAGCGAGCTTTCCTCACCCAGTTTCGGGTAGCGTTTTTTCATCGCTGCAATCAGTGCGGCAGAGTCTTTGGCCTTGGCGGTTTCCTGATCGAAAGCCTTAATGTAGTCGGCGGTGAATTTCACGCTGATCAGCGAACGGCTGCTGTCACCGAGGTAGTGACCCGGCACCACGGTGTTCGGCTTCAGGGTTTCGATCGAGTGCAGGGTTTGCAGCCAGTCGGCGTGGGATTGCGCGGTTTGGGTGTCGGCCATCCACACATGGATGTTCTCGGCGACCACCACACCACCGACCACGGCTTTGAGCGAAGGAATCCATACGAAACTGCGATCCGGTTGCTTGCCGTCAAGGCCGACCACCTGCAATTTCTGCCCTTCGAGCATCAGGCTGTCGCCCTTGAGCACACCCGGCACGATGGTCTTTGCTGGTACGTCGGCGCCCATTTTCGGGCCCCAGAAAGCCAGTTTGCCGGCGACGGTTTTGTTGATGTGATCGACCGTTGGCTGCGAGGCCAGCACCTTGGCGTCAGGAAACGCCTGGGTCAGGGTGTCGAGGCCGAAGTAGTAATCCGGGTCACCATGGCTGATGTAAATGGTGGTCAGGTGCTTGCCGCTGGCGCGGATCTTTTCCACGACTTGCTCGGCCTGGGATTTGCCGAATTGCGCATCAACGAGGATTGCGTCCTTCTCGCCGCTGACCAGCACCGACGTGACCGGGAATATCGCATCAGTGCCAGGGTTGTAGACATCGAGGGTCAGGTTGGCCGCGGCGGCATGTGCTGCAAAACCCAGTGCAGTGCTGGCGAGTAAAACGCGTTTGATCAAGGTGAAGCCGATCATCTGTTGCTCCGGTGTCCGAATGCCTGCTTGGCGATGGAACAGAGCTTAGTTGCCTGGCTCGGTACAAAAAATGCGATGCTTGAACATAGTTTGTTTCTGAAAGCGGGCAAATCATGGATCGTCTCCAAGCAATGCGGGTCTTTGTCACCGTGATGGATCTGGGCAGCCAGTCAGCCGCAGCGGATCACCTGGACCTGTCGCGACCGGTGGTTTCGCGTTATCTGGCGGAGCTGGAAGACTGGGTCGGCGCGCGGTTGATGCACCGCACCACGCGTAAATTGAGCCTGACCGCCGCCGGCAGTGAAATTCTCCCGCGCTGCCGGCAGATGATCGAACTGTCGAGCGACATGCAGGCTGCCGTCAGCGAACCCCACGATACGCCGCGCGGCCTTCTGCGCATCAGCGTCAGCACCTCGTTCGGTCAGGCACAATTGGCCGATGCAATGGCCGCATATGTAAAACGCTATCCGGGGGTGAGCATCGATATGCAAATGCTCGATCGCACGGTGAACCTGGTGGATGAACGCATCGATCTGGCGATTCGCACCAGCAATGATCTCGATCCAAACCTGATCGCCCGGCGCCTGACCGTTTGTCGCTCAGTTGTCTGCGCTGCCCCGGCTTATCTGCAAGAACAGCCGATGCCTTTACGGGCAGAAGATCTGAGCCGGCACAACTGTCTGACTCACTCGTATTTCGGCAAAAGCCTGTGGCATTTCGAAGAGGATGGCAAACCGGTTTCGGTGCCGGTGCAGGGCAACATCAGCGCCAACGAAGCCAGCACGTTGTTGCGTGCAACGCTGGCTGGCGCCGGGGTGGCAATGCTGCCGACCTATCAGGCCGGGGTGCATATTCACAGCGGTGAACTGGTGCGCCTGCTACCCCATGCCGAGCCGCGGCAGTTGAACATCTACGCGGTCTACGCCTCGCGCAAACACATGCCGGCGGCGCTGCGCAGCATGCTGGATTTTCTGGTAGAGCGCTTTCCTGAAAATCCGCAATGGGACGTGGGATTTTAAAAGTCAAAAGATCGCAGCCTTTGGCAGCTCCTACATGGATCGGTGTAGGAGCTGCCGAAGGCTGCGATCTTTTGATCTTGTTCTATGCTGAAAGTAATACCGCAGGGTATGCGTTCAGAGGTCTACGCCATGAACATCAAAACAAGAAGGTACTTCGCGATTTTCATCACCTGCGCCGCCACGCTGGCGCTGTACGGCACCGCTGCCTGGCGGGTCGAACAACTGCGACAGCTGCCCCGCGAATACGCGAGCTGCAATTTCGAGCGCTGCATTCCGCATAACGCCACGCTTAACGCGTTGCGCTGACCTTGCAGGAGTGAGCCTGCTCGCGATAGCGGTGTGTCAGTCAGATAGATTTGACTGATACACCGCTATCGCGAGCAGGCTCACTCCTACAGGGGGCTGCGGTGTCAATGGACTACTGTTCGGCCTTGAGGCGGTCGCGGAACGCCTTTGGCGATATCCCCACCCGGCGCCGAAACAGGCGCGTGAAGTTGGTCGGATCGGAAAATCCCAACAACTCCGACATCTCGTAAATGGTCATGCTGGTGTAGGTCAGCAAACGCTTGGCTTCCAGTAACTGACGTTCATGCATGATCTGCAACGCCGGCTGCCCCGCCAGTTCACGGCACGTGCCGTTGAGGTGCGATACCGAAATGCCCAGGCGATGCGCCAGATCCTCGACCTTCACATGCTGGCGATAGGTCTCTTCTACCAACTGTATAAAACCGTTGAGGTATTCGCGCTGGCGCTGCGGGCGCTGACTGGCCTTGTGGCGCACGATGGCTTGGCGACTGACCCAGACCATGATCACGCTGACCAGCGAATGCATGAGCATTTCCCGCGCCGGTTGATGGCCGTTGTATTCAGCCTGCAACGCCATGAACAGACTGTTCAGATAATCGCCGTCCTGTCCGGCCGGGTAACTTTCCGCGCAGGCCAGTGCCTGCACCGATTCGCCCAATTGCGCCTGCAAGTGGCTGATCAGCGGCGTGGCGAGGGTAACGATAAAGCCTTCAACGTCTTCGGAAAAACGAAAGCCATGCACCGACAACGGCGGCAGGACTTGAATCGCGGGTGTTTGGAGTTGCGTGCGCTGACCTTCGATCTCAAGCTCTGCCTGACCTTTGAAGACGAAGAGCAACTGGCACAAATCAGCGTGGCGGTGGGGTTTGATTTCCCATTGATGTTCGCGGCTGCGTGAGGAAATGGTTTCACAGTGCAGCAAGTCAGGGGTCGGCCAGTCCAGGCTTTCACCGTAGAGCTTGAACACCGGAATCGAGGACAGCTCAGGCTTGTTCATCACTTCAATCCAGCCTCGGGGTTGTGGGGCGATAATCGCACCAATTGGCAGAATGTACAGGTATCGGCTCAGTTTTCACCTTCAATTGACAGACCCGCGAGGGAAAAATGCAAGCACTCGATCCATAAAAACATTCGCCGGCATTTGCCGCGTGAAGCTTGCGAGTCATAAAAACAATGAAAACGCTGAAAACCCAAGTCGTCATCATCGGCGCCGGTCCGTCCGGTCTACTGCTCGGCCAGTTGCTGCACAACGCCGGCATCGACACCCTCATCCTCGAACGTCAAACCCCTGACTATGTGCTCGGGCGCATCCGTGCCGGCGTACTTGAACAAGGCATGGTAGAGCTGTTGCGTCAGGCTGGCGTGAGTCAGCGCATGGACGCCGAAGGGCTGGTGCATGGCGGTTTCGATCTGGCGCTGAACGGACGTCAGGTGCACATCGACCTTCACGGGCTGACCGGCGGCAAGACCGTGATGATCTACGGCCAGACCGAAGTCACCCGCGACCTGATGGCCGCTCGTCGGGAGGCCGGAGCAACAACGATTTATTCCGCGAGCAATGTCGTTCCTCATGGCATGAAAAGCGACGAAGTTTTTGTCACCTTCGAAAAGGACGGCGAAACATGGCGCGTCGATTGCGACTACATCGCCGGGTGCGACGGTTTCCACGGTGTGGCTCGCCAGTCGATTCCGGACGATTGTCTGAAAGTGTTCGAGCGGGTATATCCGTTTGGCTGGCTGGGCATTCTGGCCGATACGCCGCCGGTGCATGAGGAACTGGTCTACGCCCGACATGAGCGCGGCTTTGCCTTGTGCAGCATGCGTTCGGCGACGCGCACCCGCTATTACCTGCAAGTGCCGGCGGATGAAAACGTCGATGACTGGAGCGATCAGCGTTTCTGGGACGAGCTGAAAAACCGCCTGCCTGCGCAGCTTGCGGAAAAATTGGTCACCGGGCCATCGATCGAAAAAAGCATCGCGCCGCTGCGCAGTTTTGTCGTCGAGCCGATGCAGTACGGGCGGATGTTTCTGGTTGGCGACGCCGCGCACATCGTGCCGCCCACCGGCGCCAAGGGTTTGAATCTGGCGGCCAGCGACGTCAGCACGCTGTTCAATATTCTGTTGAAGGTCTACCGCGACGGTCGCACCGACCTGTTGGATAAATACTCGGAAATCTGCCTGCGCCGGGTGTGGAAAGCCGAGCGCTTTTCCTGGTGGATGACCTCGATGCTGCACCGCTTCGACGATCACGATGCGTTCAGCCAGCGCATCAGCGCCTCGGAACTGGACTATTTTGTCAGTTCAGAAGCGGGGCGAAAAACCATTGCAGAAAATTACGTCGGACTTCCTTATGAGGCTATCGAATAGCCTGCTACCGACTTACACTGGCGAGCATCCCCGCTCGCCAGACGATCTGCGGGACTCTCACTGCCCGCAGGTTTTGCCCGTGACCAATCTCAATCACCCCGAAACGCCCAAACCGGCCATTCGCAGCGTGCTGGTCGCGCTGATGATGGCGATCTTTCTCGGTGCGCTGGATCAGACCATCGTCGCCGTGTCGATGCCGGCCATTTCCGCCCAGTTCAAGGATGTCAGCCTGCTGGCCTGGGTGATTTCCGGGTACATGGTGGCGATGACCGTGGCCGTGCCGATCTACGGCAAGCTCGGCGACTTGTACGGACGGCGCAAACTTATGCTGTTCGGCATGGGCCTGTTCACCCTCGCTTCGCTGTTCTGCGGCATGGCGCAAAGCATGGAGCAACTGGTGCTGGCGCGGATCCTTCAGGGCATCGGCGCTGGCGGGATGATTTCGGTAAGCCAGGCGATCATTGGCGACATCGTTCCGCCGCGTGAACGCGGCCGTTATCAGGGTTACTTCAGCAGCATGTACGCGGTGGCCAGCGTCGCCGGCCCGGTGCTGGGTGGTTACATGACCGAATACCTGTCGTGGCGCTGGGTGTTTCTGATCAACCTGCCACTGGGTCTCGGTGCCTGGTGGGTGGCGCGGCGCAACCTGCGCGGGCTGCCGATTCCGCAACGCAAACCGATCATCGACTACCTCGGCACGCTGTTGATGATCATCGGCCTGACCGCGCTGCTCTTGGGCATTACTCAAGTCGGCCAAGGCCATTCCTGGCGCAGCAGCGAAGTGCTCGGCTTGTTCGCTTGCGCGGTGGTGGTGCTGGCGGTGTTTGTCTGGCATGAGCGTCGGGCACGGGAACCATTGCTGCCGATGCATCTGTTCGCCAACCGCAATGCGTTGCTGTGCTGGTGCACGATTTTCTTCACCAGTTTCCAGGCGATTTCGCTGATCGTGCTGATGCCGCTGCGCTTTCAGACGGTCACCGGTGCCGGCGCCGACAGCGCAGCGTTGCACTTGCTGCCATTGGCCATGGGCCTGCCGATTGGCGCATTTTTCGCCGGCCGGCGCACGTCGATCACCGGGCGTTACAAGCCACAAATCCTGACTGGCGCGGTGCTGATGCCGATCTCGATTCTCGGCATGGCCTTCAGCCCGCCAGAAGCGACATTGCTCAGCGCACTGTTCATGTTGCTCTGCGGTATTTCCAGCGGCATGCAGTTCCCGACTTCGCTGGTCGGCACACAGAACTCGGTGGAGCAACGCGACATCGGCGTAGCGACCAGCACCACCAACCTGTTCCGCTCACTGGGCGGCGCGGTGGGCGTGGCGTTGATGTCGGCGCTGCTGCTGGCGCTGCTGCAGGATTCGAATTTCGCCCATCTGGCGAGCAGTTCGCTGATGAGCGAAGGGCATAGCGGCAATGTGTTGCTCGATGGTCTGAGCGCGGCACCGGGGGATGCGCAAAACGCCTTGCGCGCGGAGTTGCTGGTCACGTTCCGGCATTTGTTGTGGGTAAGCGCGGCGGTGTCGTTGCTCGGGTTGGCGGCGGCGATTGCGATGCCGAACAACTTGCTGCGCGGGCGTGAGCACGGCGCCAAATAATCCTTTCACACGATCGTTCCCACGCTCGGCGTGGGAATGCAGCCCGGGACGCTCTGCGTCCCATCCAAAGCCGAACGCAGAGCGTCCATTGAGGCGTTCCCACGCGGAGCGTGGGAACGATCAGCGCTGGGATTCAAGGACTGTAGTAACCCACCGCCACGAGGAAATGGCCGACCTTCTTCAAGTAGGCATGTTTGTCTTCGACCTTGCCGGTCACGGGGTTCTTCCAGCGGTATTCATATTCACCCTCATCCTGCTTGCCGATAAGCGCCAGAATCGGCTCACCCACCGGTTTGCCTTCCGGGTCACTGATCTTGCCGAAGTCGGTATTGATCAGGCGCAGGTTGGTACCGTGGGCGACGTAGCGCTGGGTGTTCAGGTCGACCACGAATACATACAAGTCGTCCTGCAGGTAGCCACCCTTGAGCGAATTGATCGCCGTCAGCGTGCCTTTCTCGTCTTTGCCCAGATCAGCCGACGCCTTATCCAGCAGGTTTTTGGCCTGCTCGGCCGAAGCCCGCGGCAAGTAGTAACCGACCGCCAGAATGCGCTGACCGATGCGCTGATAGAACACGTGCTTGCGCTCGACCTTGCCATCGGCCCAGTTCTGCCAACGGTATTCAGCCTGCTGAATACCGTTGCCTTCCGGCACCATCAAGGCTTGCTTGAACGCTTTCTGCAAATCCGGCCCGAGCACTTCGCTGACATCGCGGCCAATCAGGGCCGAAGAAGGCCCACCGCTGGCGAGCATCACACCTTTGGTGTCGACCACGAACACATAACGATCCTTGTCGACAAATTCGCCCTGGCGGCTGAAGGCGGCAAATGCCTTGTCGCCGTTGTCCTGGTAATAGGCCAGCGCTTTTTCCAGCAGGGCGATGGCGGCCTGGCTGTCGTCTTTGGTGGCGGCGCTGGCCTGGCCGAGGCTGGCCAATAACAGCAAACAGAGACAGGCGAATTTATGCACAAACCCCATGACGCATCCCTCGTTCTTGTTGGTGTTTCAAGAGCGTAGACGGCTTGGGCTGATGCATGGATATTCAGAGGGTTTCTGAAAGTGTCGGGAGTTGCGGTGGCGAGAGAATCCTTCACCACCGCTGCCGACGTTCAGGGACGCGCGTTGATTTGCTGCTGCAGGTTCTGGATCTGCGCCTGCAAGGTGTTGAGGTTGCGAGTCATCTGAGCGCGAAACGCATCAAACTCAGCAGTATTGGTGGCGCCCCCCTGAGGCGTTGCCGGACGATTGTCCTGCTGGCTTTTGAGGACAACGATGTCCTGCTCCAGACGGTCGATGGCCGCGCCTGGATTGCCCTGTTTTTTCAGTGCGGCAATGTCAGCGCCGAGGCTCTTGAATTGCGCGTCGAAAGCCTTGAGCTGGGCGTCGACCTTACTGGTATCGGCCGGGGTGCTTTTCACCGTCGCCAGCTCTGCGGTCAAGGCTTTGACCTGCGCCTGCAACTGGGTATTGGCGTTCTGCTGCTCGGTGGTCTGCGCGCTCATCTGTGCCAGACGCTTGTCGAGATCGCTGGCCTGACCGGCCACGCCCTGCTGCTCCTTGCTCTGATCGAGCAACTTGCCTTCAAGTTGTTTGATCTGCAGCTTCAAGGCTTCGCTGTCGCTGGTGACGTTGCTCTGACTGGCCACCACCTTGCCGGAAATATCCTGCAGGCGTCCGGCCGCCTCTTCGCTGATGCGGGCAAAACTTTCCTGGGTCGCAACCAGTTGCTGCTCCATCAGTGAAATCTGCTGGAAACTCCACCATGCCAGGCCGATAAAGGCGAAAAACAAGGCACCGACCAGTGCCCACAATGGCCCGGTGCTCGCCGCCTTGACCTTGACCACAGGCGGTGTACGCGAATGCACGGAAGTGCGCGCGGTGGTCGGAATGTCATCGTCGTCGAAGGTATCGGCACGCAGGCTCGGGACATCATCGAAATCGTCGTGGGCATCATTACGCATGGACATTGAGGCAACCTTTGTGAAACGCGGTAATGGCTAAATGCTGCGAAGTATAACCGGCGCAGCCGCAGGCATTGACCCTCAACCTGCGGTGCGGTTCATTGCCGGCTGGCCGATTCGTTTCAACGAGTTTCAGTGAATCTCCTGCGCTTTCCACCAGGCGCAGAACTCATCCAGCGCCGACCACAGGCTGACTTTCGGATCGTAGTCCAGATAATGCCGGGCGCGACTGATGTCGAGGGTGAAATTTTTTTTCATCACCTGCATGCCCAGGCGCGACAGCGTCGGTTCCGGCCGGCCCGGCCAGAGTTTGCATACACCTTCGTTGAGCGCCGCGACACTGTAGGCCAGACCATAGGAACGGTACTTGGTGACCTGTGGGACTTCCATCCTGCGCATCACGTAATTGACCACATCCCACAGCGGCACCGGCGCACCGTTGCTGATGTTGTAGGCCTTGCCCAACGCGGAGCCGGCGGCCAGCAGACTGCTGAGCATGGCTTCGTTGAGGTTCTGCACGCTGGTGAAATCGACCTTGTTGAGGCCATTGCCGATGATCGCCAGACGGCCCTTGCGCTGCATCCTGAGCAGACGCGGGAAGATGCTCATGTCACCGGCACCGGTGACGAAGCGCGGGCGCAGGGCGATGGTTTCAAGACCGAACTCCTGCGCGCCGAAGACCTTTTGCTCAGCCAGGTATTTGGTCGCAGCGTAGTGATGTTTGAAGCGCTTGGGCACTTGCTCTTCGGTCAGGCCCAAATGATCGCGGCCGTCAAAGTAGATCGATGGCGACGAAAGATGCACCAAGCGGCGGACGCGCTGCTTGAGGCAGGCTTCAACGACGTTTTCGGTGACCTGCACGTTGCCCTGAAGAAAGTCCTGATAACGGCCCCACAGTCCGACGGCACCAGCGCAATGCACCACGGCTTCGACGTCGGAACACAGTTCGCGCACTAAATCAGGATCGGTCAGATCGCCAGGTACAAACTCGGCACCTCGGCGCACCAGGTGCTCAACACTTTCGGCCCGGCGACCGTTGACCCGCACATCCAGGCCCTGCTCCAGGGCGAAACGCGCAAAGCGTCCGCCAATGAAGCCGCTTGCGCCGGTGACCAGAATTTTCATGTAAAGCTCCAATGAAACCAGCTGCGAGCTTCAAGCTTCGAGCTGCAAGTTTAAAACGGTGAGCGGCGCTAGACTTGCCGCTGCAGCTTGACGCTCATGGCTGTTTCCAAGGCACCAGCCATTGCGCTGAAGCGCGCACCAATTGCTCGGTCAGCAAGCCCAGCAACTGACCGCCATTGCGCCAATGATGCCAGTACAACGGCACGTCGATCGGTTTATCTGGCAACAGTTCGCGCAATTCGCCGCGTTGCAACTGCTCGCGCACTTGCAGTTCCGGTACCAGGCCCCAGCCGAGTCCGGCTTCGGTCAGGCGGATAAAACCTTCCGAGGACGGGCATAAATGGTGTTCGAAACCACCATCGACCCCTAGCGATGCGAGGTAGCGATGCTGGAGGAAGTCGTCCGGGCCGAACACCAGCGCCGGGGTGCGCGGCAACTGCTCGGCACGCACGCCATTCGGGAAATGCCGTTCGATGAATACCGGGCTGGCCAGTGCGCGATAACGCATCGCGCCGAGCAGCACACTCCGCGCGCCGGCCACCGGTCGTTCACTGGCACAAAGGCACGCGGCCACTTCTCCTGCGCGCATGCGTTTGAGGCCGACGGTCTGGTCTTCGACGATCAGATCGAGCAACAAATGTTGTTCGGCGCAGAAGTCGCCCACCGCTTGTGCCCACCATGTGGCGAGGCTGTCAGCGTTAAGCGCAATGCGCAGGCGCTCCGGCAAACCCTCTTCATCCAGGGCTGGGACCAGGGTCTGCAAGTCGCGCTCAAGCAAACGCACCTGCTGCACGTGGTTAAGCAGCCGCCGGCCAATCTCGGTTGGCGACGGCGGCGTACCGCGCACCAGCACCGGTTGGCCGACCCGTGCTTCGAGCAGTTTGATCCGCTGTGAGATCGCCGATTGTGACAAACCCAGCACCTGCGCGGCCCGTTCGAACCCGGCCTGCTCGACCACGGCGGCCAGAGCGGAAAGCAATTTGTAGTCGAACATCAGTTTTCCTAATGAGCGATCAGCACTATTGGTTTTTCTTATACAGGTTTCGATCGGAGAATAGCCAGCAAGCACTCTTTCTCAAGGAACACTGCAATGGCTGGCGAAACCTCACTCACGACCCTGTTGCGCAGCATGAGCCCACAACTCAACGCCGGCGAATACGTGTTCTGCACCCTGCCCGTCGGCCAATTGCCGAGCGGTGTGCAAATCATCGGCAGCTTCCGCGAAGAGGAAGGCTTGACGGTGATTCTCGAACGTTCCCACGCCGAACAGGCCGGTTTCAGCTTCGACTACGTGGCCGCGTGGATCACCCTCAACGTGCATTCGGCGCTGGAAGCCGTTGGCCTCACCGCCGCCTTCGCCACGGCATTGGGCAAGGCCGGGATCAGTTGCAACGTGATCGCCGGCTATTACCACGACCATTTGTTTGTCGGTCAGACCGACGCCGAACGCGCCATGCAGGTGCTGCGCGATCTGGCAGCCAACGCGGAGTGAATCTTATGTGGCAAAGCTATGTGAACGGATTGCTGGTGGCGTTCGGGCTGATCATGGCGATCGGTACGCAGAACGCCTTTGTATTGGCGCAAAGCCTGCGCCGTGAACACCATTTGCCGGTAGCGGCGCTGTGCGTGGTGTGCGATGCGCTGCTGGTCGCCGCTGGCGTGTTCGGGCTGGCGACGATCCTGGCGCAGAATCCGACGTTGTTGGCGGTTGCCCGCTGGGGCGGCGCGACATTTTTGATCTGGTACGGCAGCCAGGCGCTGCGCCGAGCTTGTTCGAAACAAAGCATGGGTCAAGGTGAAAACCAGACCGTGCGCTCGCTGCGCGCGGTGATGCTCAGTGCGCTGGCAGTGACACTGCTCAACCCGCACGTTTATCTGGATACGGTGTTGCTCATCGGTTCGCTCGGCGCGCAGCAATCGGTACCGGGCGCTTATGTGGTCGGTGCTGCGAGTGCTTCGCTGTTGTGGTTTTTCACCTTGGCGTTGGGCGCTGCCTGGTTGGCGCCGTGGCTGGCACGGCCAAGTACCTGGCGGATCCTTGATCTGGTGGTGGCGTTGATGATGTTCACGGTCGCGGGGCAGTTGATAATCGCGAGCTGATTTATTCCAAACAGCTAAGGGGATGCCCTCACTAAATGACGGTCGCGCCGCCGCCCCGTAAAGCGCAAGACTAGGCGTGAGGAGCGTGGTTTGGCGGGCCAAATGAGCGACGAACAACGACGGATTGCGCTTTACGGGGCGGCGGCCCTTCGGGTTGGAGCTGTGATCGTGCCAAGCGGCGTTGCAGGACTCGAAGAGGCAAAAAGCATCCTCTTCGTCCCGCGCCTTGCTTGGCACGATCACAGTTCCAACGCGATCCGTCATTTAGTGAGGGCATCCCCTTGAACCTCTATCCCACACAGTTGTTGCGTGGTTATGGCGCAACCCCAGTGCTATGATCGAAACCCTGCGCCGCAAAGAGTAAAAACTCGCCGGTGCATTTCTGGCCGCCCGTGATCGGCCTTGCGCTCACCGCAACAGACCTGATTAGGAGAATCATCATGGCTTTCGAATTGCCGCCGCTGCCTTACGCACACGATGCCCTGCAGCCTCACATTT
>NZ_JBIUVX010000016.1:0-105240 GCF_044743175.1 Pseudomonas sp. NPDC087690 | reverse complement strand
ACCGCCGTGTTGCTTTCGACCGTACTCGTTCGAAAGCTATCGTTGGTAATCTCTTCAACGACCTGGGCAAGCGTTACGCTACCCGTGAGGGTGGCTACCTGCGCATCCTCAAGTGCGGTTTCCGCGCTGGCGACAACGCGCCTATGGCGTACGTCGAGTTGGTTGATCGTGCTACTGCTGGCGAAGCTGTATCCGCCGAGTAAGACGTCAGTCTGAAACAAAGAACCGGGCCTAGTGCCCGGTTTTTTGTGCCTGCAAGAAAATGCGCTTTACGTACAAGCTTCTGACACAGGTCAGCTGGCACTATGGCTTGGGAGTCATAATTAGTAATTTTCTATCGATAAGCACAAGTTAATGAATTTGTGGCTGTCACATTGATGATCAATACTTCCTAGCAAGCCGATTAGCCGGCAGTTTCAAGACTGACAGAGGAAGAAGACCGTATGAGCCAGATCAAAACGCTTACGACCGCCAGTGGCGCACCTGTCGCTGACAACCAGAATTCTCGTTCCGCCGGCCCCCGTGGCCCGCTGCTGCTCGACGACTTTCATCTGATCGAGAAGCTCGCTCACTTCAACCGTGAAAACATTCCTGAGCGTCGCGTGCACGCTAAAGGCTCGGGCGCCTACGGGACATTCACCGTGACCCGTGACATCACCGAGTACACCAGCGCCAAATTGTTTGACTCGGTCGGTAAACAAACCCCGACGTTTCTGCGCTTTTCTACCGTGGGTGGCGAGCGTGGTTCGGCCGATACCGAACGTGATCCGCGCGGTTTTGCTCTGAAGTTTTATACCGAAGAAGGTAATTGGGACATCGTTGGCAACAACACGCCCGTGTTCTTCATTCGCGATCCACTGAAATTCCCTGACTTTATCCATACGCAAAAACGCCTGCCGCAAAGCAACCTGAAAAGCGCGCAGATGATGTGGGACTTCTGGTCACATTCGCCTGAAGCGCTGCATCAAGTGACCATTCTGTTCTCCGATCGCGGTATTCCTGACGGCTACCGTCACATGCACGGCTTCGGCAGCCACACTTACAGCCTTGTCAGCGCAAAAGGTGAGCGTCACTGGGTGAAGTGGCACTACAAAACCAAGCAAGGCATCAAGAATCTTTCGCCCTCCGACGCTGCACGCCTGGCGGGTACTGATCCGGACTACGCCCAGCGCGATCTGTTCGAGGCGATCGAGCGCGGTGACTTCCCGAAATGGCGGGTGTGCATTCAGATCATGACCGAAGCGCAAGCGGCGGCGCACTGCGAGAACCCGTTCGACGTGACCAAAACCTGGTCGCAGAAAGAATTCCCGTTGATCGAAGTCGGTGAGTTGGAACTGAACCGCAACCCGCTCAACTATTTCGCTGAAGTCGAACAGGCAGCTTTCGGCCCGAGCAACATGGTGCCAGGCGTTGGTCTGTCGCCGGATCGCATGCTGCAAGGTCGCGTCTTCGCTTACGCCGACGCCCATCGCTACCGTGTTGGTACCAATCACCAGCAATTGCCGGTGAACGCGCCACGCAGCCCGGTCAACACCTATCAGCGTGATGGCTCGATGGCGTTCGGCAACAACGGCGGCGCAGCGCCCAACTACGAGCCGAACAGCTACATCGAATCGCCCAAACAAGCTCCGCATTATGCTGAGCCTGCGCTGGCCTTGAGCGGCGCGGCTGATCGTTACGATCACCGCGAAGACACCGATTACTACAGCCATGCCGGTGCGCTGTTCCGCTTGATGAGCGACGATCAGAAGGCGCTGCTGGTGAATAACATCGCCGGCGCCATGGCTGGCGTTTCGAGCGATGTGATTGACCGTCAGTTGCAGCATTTCTACAAAGCCGATCCGGCGTATGGAGAAGCAATCGCAAAGCTGCTCAACGTACAGCTTAACGAAGTCTAAACGAGAAGCAGAACCGCCCTCATTTGGGCGGTTTTTGCGTTATTTAGGCTGCTTTTCTAAGAATATCTTCGCTTTTATTGCGTGTGACGGGTGACCTTCCAGTCAGGTTGGTTCAAACTACAGACTTTCAAGTAGGGAGATGTAGGGCGATGCAAGGCCACCCAGACGTAATCGATTACCTCAACACGTTGCTGACCGGCGAACTGGCCGCGCGTGATCAATATTTCGTTCATTCGCGGATGTATGAGGACTGGGGGTTCACCAAACTCTACGAGCGAATCAACCACGAGATGGAAGAAGAAGCAGGTCACGCTGATGCATTGATGCGTCGGATTCTGATGCTCGAAGGCACCCCGCGCATGCGCCCGGATGATCTGGATGTCGGCAGCACGGTGCCAGAGATGCTTGAAGCAGATCTGCGCCTGGAGTACAAAGTCCGCGCGGCGCTGTGCAAAGGCATCGAACTCTGCGAGCAGCACAAAGACTATGTCAGCCGCGAGATTTTGCGGGTTCAGCTCAACGACACTGAAGAAGATCACACCTACTGGCTGGAAAAGCAGTTGGGTCTGATCAAGCTGATCGGTCTCGAGAACTATCTGCAGTCCCACACTTCCTGATTGCAGAAGATACAAAAAAGCCCCTGTCACTGTTGAAGTGACAGGGGCTTTTTCATGGCTGACGTTTAAGCCCGATCGCGGATCAGCAGCGGTTTAAGGTAATGGCCGGTGTGAGATTGCTTCATGTCGGCGACTTCCTCTGGCGTACCTGTGGCAATGATTTGCCCACCCTTTGAACCGCCCTCAGGGCCGAGATCCACCAGCCAGTCGGCGGTCTTGATCACGTCGAGGTTGTGTTCGATCACCACCACGGTGTTGCCGTGGTCGCGCAGGCGATGCAATACATCGAGCAATTGCTGGATATCCGCAAAATGCAGGCCGGTGGTCGGCTCATCGAGGATGTACAGGGTCTTGCCGGTGTCACGCTTGGACAGTTCACGAGACAACTTGACCCGCTGTGCTTCACCACCGGACAACGTCGTCGCCGACTGCCCGAGCTTGATGTACGACAGGCCGACGTCCATCAACGTTTGCAGCTTGCGCGCCAGCGCCGGCACTGCGTCGAAGAACACCCGGGCTTCCTCGATGGTCATTTCGAGGGTTTCGTGGATGCTCTTGCCCTTGTATTTGATTTCAAGGGTTTCGCGGTTGTAACGCTTGCTCTTGCACACGTCGCACGGCACGTAGATGTCCGGCAGGAAGTGCATCTCGACTTTGATCAGGCCATCGCCCTGACACGCTTCGCAACGGCCACCCTTGACGTTGAACGAGAAACGCCCCGGGCCGTAGCCGCGGGAGCGTGATTCCGGTACGCCAGCGAACAGCTCGCGGATGGGGGTGAACAGACCGGTATATGTCGCAGGGTTGGAGCGCGGTGTACGACCGATAGGGCTCTGGTCGATGTCGACGACTTTGTCGAGATGTTCCAGACCTTTGATGCTGTCGTGTGCTGCCGCTTCCAGTGTCGTCGCGCCATTGAGTGCGGTGGCGCTCAGCGGGAACAGCGTATTGTTGATCAGCGTCGATTTGCCCGAGCCGGACACGCCGGTCACGCATGTGAGCAAGCCAATCGGGATTTCCAGATCGACATTGCGCAGGTTGTTGCCGCGTGCGCCCTTGAGCGACAGCGACAGCTTCTTGTTGCGCGGCGTGCGTTTGGCCGGCACTTCAATCTTCACCCGACCTGACAGGTATTTACCGGTCAGGGAGTCCGGGTGTGCCATGACTTCGGCCGGCGTACCTTCGGCAACGATCTGCCCGCCGTGCACACCGGCACCCGGGCCGATATCCACCACGTAGTCGGCCAGGCGAATCGCGTCCTCGTCGTGCTCGACCACAATCACCGTGTTGCCGATATCGCGAAGGTGCTTGAGCGTGCCGAGCAACCGGTCGTTGTCACGTTGGTGCAAGCCAATGGACGGCTCGTCGAGGATGTACAAGACACCGACAAGACCCGCACCGATCTGGCTGGCCAGACGAATCCGCTGCGCCTCGCCACCGGACAGCGTGTCAGCGCTGCGATCCAGCGACAGGTAATCCAGACCAACGTTGACCAGGAACTGCAGACGCTCGCGGATTTCCTTGAGGATCTTGTCGGCAATTTCACCGCGACGACCAGTCATCTTCAGCTCGCCGAAGTAAACGCAGGCATCGCCGATCGGCAGGTTGGTTACCGCAGGCAGGGTCTTCTCGCCTACCCATACATGTCGCGCTTCACGACGCAAACGCGTACCACGGCAATCCGGGCACGACTGAGTGCTGAGGAACTTGGCCAACTCTTCACGCACGCTCGCCGATTCGGTTTCGCGGTAGCGACGCTCCAGGTTCGGCACGATGCCTTCGAACGGGTGCGAGCGTTTGACGATATCGCCACGGTCGTTCAAATACTTGAAGTCGACATTCTGTGAACCGCTGCCGTGCAGGATCTGTTTCTGCTGCTCGGCGGTCAGTTCATTGAACGGTTTTTCCAGGCTGAACTTGTAGTGCGATGCCAGCGAGCCGAGCATCTGGAAGTAATAGACGTTGCGCCTGTCCCAGCCACGTATCGCGCCCTCGGCCAGGGTCAGCTCGCCGTTGACCAGACGTTTGATGTCGAAGAACTGCTTCACGCCCAGGCCATCGCACGTCGGGCAGGCGCCGGCCGGGTTGTTGAAGGAAAACAGTTTGGGTTCCAGCTCGCTGATCGCGTGGCCGCAAATCGGGCAGGCGAAGCGCGCGGAGAAGATCATTTCTTCGCCCGGCTCATCGTCCATCGGTGCGACCAGGGCGATGCCGTCCGCCAGTTTCAGCGCGGTCTCGAAAGACTCGGCCAGACGCTGCTGCAGATCGGCGCGCACTTTGAAGCGGTCGACGATCACGTCAATCGAGTGCTTCTTCTGTTTATCCAGTTTCGGCAGCTCGTCGAGCTCGCAGATGCGGCCATTGACCCGGGCGCGGACGAAACCTTGCGCGCGCAACTCTTCGAAGACCGACAGGTGTTCGCCTTTACGCTCGCGGATCACCGGGGCCAGCAACATCAGTTTGCTGCCTTCGGGCTGCGCCAGCACCAGGTCGACCATCTGGCTGACGGTCTGCGCCTCCAGTGGAATGTCGTGATCCGGGCAGCGCGGCGTGCCGACGCGAGCATAGAGCAGGCGCAGGTAGTCGTAGATTTCGGTGATGGTGCCGACCGTGGAGCGCGGGTTGTGCGAGGTCGACTTCTGTTCGATGGAGATTGCCGGCGACAGGCCTTCGATGGTGTCGACGTCGGGCTTTTCCATCATCGACAGGAACTGGCGGGCATAGGCCGACAGCGATTCGACATAGCGGCGCTGACCTTCGGCGTACAGTGTGTCGAAAGCCAGGGACGACTTGCCGGATCCGGACAGGCCGGTGATTACGATCAGTTTGTCCCGTGGCAGGGTCAGGTCGATGTTCTTCAGGTTGTGGGTACGGGCCCCACGTATCAGGATCTTGTCCAAAGTGGCCTCGCTCGGCGGGCGTCGAAAACGTAGGAGTATACGGGCAAATACTGGATGGATGCACACTATCAAACGAAGGGTTTTTTGCCTTGGATGAAGAGAGTTTCATCTATACGCGTCAAAGCGTCGCGATCTACCCCGTCTTTCGATGGGACTGGTAGAATCGCCGCCGGTTCACACGAGGTTTTTCCATGCACGATCCCCACAGCGAACGCATGAGTGGCAGCGAGACCCGCGCGGCGAGCGGTCTGGCCCTGGTGTTCGCCTTCCGTATGCTGGGCATGTTCATGGTGTTGCCGGTGCTGGCGACCTACGGCATGGATCTGGCGGGAGCGACCCCGGCCCTGATCGGCTTGGCCATCGGCGCCTACGGCCTGACCCAGGCAATTTTCCAGATTCCGTTCGGGGTTATTTCCGACCGCATCGGCCGTCGTCCGGTGATTTACCTCGGGCTGATCGTCTTCGCTCTGGGCAGTGTTCTGGCTTCACAGGCTGATTCTATCTGGGGCGTGATCGCCGGACGGATCCTGCAAGGTGCCGGCGCCATTTCCGCGGCGGTGATGGCTCTGCTTTCCGACCTTACCCGCGAGCAGCACCGCACCAAAGCCATGGCGATGATCGGCATGACCATTGGCCTGTCGTTCGCCGTGGCCATGGTCGTCGGACCATTGCTGACCCGCGCGTTTGGTCTGTCGGGGTTGTTCCTTGCCACCGGTGGCATGGCGCTGGTGGGCATCGTCATTGTGATGTTCATGGTGCCGAAATCGACCGGGCCGCTGACTCACCGTGAGTCTGGTGTAGCGCGTCAGGCCTTGATGCCGACGCTCAAGCACCCCGACCTGCTGCGCCTCGATTTAGGTATCTTTGTGTTGCACGCGATGCTGATGTCGAGCTTCGTCGCGCTGCCTCTGGCACTGGTGGAAAAAGCCGGTTTGCCCAAGGAACAGCACTGGTGGGTCTATCTCACCGCGCTGCTGATTTCGTTCTTCGCCATGATCCCGTTCATCATCTATGGCGAGAAGAAACGCAAAATGAAACGAGTTTTGCTCGGCGCCGTGACGACGCTGATGCTGACTGAGCTATTCTTCTGGCAGTTCGGCGACAGCCTGCGGGCTCTGGTGATCGGTACGGTGGTGTTCTTCACCGCGTTCAATCTGCTGGAGGCCTCATTGCCGTCGCTGATCAGCAAGGTTTCACCGGCAGGCGGGAAGGGCACGGCCATGGGCGTGTATTCCACCAGCCAGTTCCTCGGTTCGGCACTCGGCGGGATACTCGGCGGCTGGCTGTTTCAGCATGGCGGTCTGTCGGTTGTGTTCCTTGGATGCGCGGGTCTGGCTGCCATCTGGCTGGCCTTTGCTGTTACCATGCGTGAACCTCCCTACGTGACGAGCCTGCGCTTGCCGTTGTCGCCCGAGGCGATCCGCGAAGCGGGTCTGGTCGAGCGCCTCAAGGCCCTCGTAGGGGTAACCGATGCAGTGATAGTTGCTGACGAAGCGGCTGTTTACATCAAACTGGACAAAGAATTAGTGGATCGCGACACCCTCGAACGCCTGGTGAACAACCCGGCCGAGGCTGCTTGCGGCGCTTAGGAGAACGTTATGGCCCGTGGGGTTAACAAAGTCATATTGGTCGGCACTTGCGGCCAGGATCCCGAAGTTCGCTACCTGCCTAACGGTAACGCCGTGACCAACCTGAGTCTGGCAACCAGCGAACAGTGGACCGACAAGCAAACCGGTCAGAAGGTCGAGAAGACCGAGTGGCACCGTGTTTCGATGTTCGGCAAAGTCGCCGAAATCGCCGGTGAATATCTGCGCAAGGGTTCGCAGGTCTACATCGAAGGCAAGCTGCAGACCCGCGAGTGGGAAAAAGACGGTATCAAGCGTTACACCACCGAAATCGTGGTCGACATGCAAGGCACCATGCAACTGCTCGGCGGCCGTCCACAACAGGGCGACCAACAAGGTGGCGGCAACAACTATCAGCAGTCGGCTCCGGCTCCGCGCCAGCAGGCTCCGCGTCCTCAGCAGTCGGCTCCACAACAGCGTTCGGCCCCGGCTCCACAGCAGGCCGCACCGCAACCGGCTCCGGATTTCGACAGCTTTGATGACGATATTCCGTTCTGATTCGCTGTTGTAACCGCCGCAAATAAAAAGGCCCGTCGCTTAAACGACGGGCCTTTTTTGTATGCAAAAAATCTGTTGTTACCTCAAATCCCTGTGGGAGCTGTGGTTCAGTCAAGGATCAGGTGCGGCAGGAAGCGGCTCGAATCCTTGGTGATCAAACTGTTGTCTTCCCGCACACCAATCCCCGCCGCCTGATCGCCAATCACCCACGAGCCGATCAGCGTGTAGCTGTCGCCAAACTTCGGCAGCGGCGCAAACTCCTGCAGGATAAATGGCGCATCGGTGTACGGCCCATCCTCCTTGACGATCAAACCGTCCGGGGTCTGCAGTTCAATGTTGGCACCTTCGCGGGAAAAGTACGGCTTGCGCACCCAACCCTTGGGCACTGCATTGGCCGGATTCGGGTCGAGATGCGCCGCCAGCAGATTCGGATGCCCCTTGTGCATTTCCCACAGTAACGGCAACACGCCTTTGTTCGACAGGATCGCCTTCCATGCCGGTTCGAAAAACTGCGTGTCGCACTCGGCAATCGCCGCGCCGAACGGTTCGTGGAAAATGAATTCCCAGGCATGCAGCTTGAACAGGTGCGGGATCCAGCGATCTTGCAGATCAACAAAGCGACCTTCAGCCGTAAGGCCGATGTCTTCAATGTCGATGTGTCGCGATTCGATACCGACTTTTTCGGCGATCAAGCGCAGGTAATCCGTGGTGCCTTTGTCCTCGACCGAGTCTTTCATCGACGCAAAGTAAAACGGCCGCTTCAGTTGCAACTCGGCAAAGGCCTGGTGCAGTTTGGTGTCGATGCTGTTGAATTGGTCGGCATGGCGCGGCAGCGTGCCGCGTTCGATGCATTGCTCAAGCCAACCCCACTGGAACGCCGCCGCCTCGTAGAGGCTGGTCGGCGTGTCGTAGTTGAGCTCCAGCAGTTTCGCCGGGCCGTTACCGCTGTAGGAAAAGTCCATGCGTCCGTACAGATGCGGATGACCTTCCAGCCAGGAGGTGCGGATCATGTCGTAGTACGACGCCGGGATGCTCAAGCGGTCGAGCAACTCTTCGCTGCGCACGACGCGGTCAACCAGGTCCATGCACATCTCGTGCAGTTCGGTGGTCGGATCCTCGAGATCGTTTTCGATCTGCGCCAGCGAGAACTGGTAGTAGGCGCTTTCGTCCCAGTACGGTTCGTCATCGATGGTATGGAACATGAAGCCGAGACTCTCGGCGGTGTGTTTCCAGTCGGGGCGCTCGGCGCAGTGGATCTTTTTCATGATCAGCTGCTCGAACGGCCGGAACTGCTGCCCCAGCCACCCCATCCGCTGCGGGCACTGGACTGGCTGCCGAAACCGCCACGGGAAGTCGAGGAGGCGACGTTCACCGGTTTGCTCTTGCTGCTCTCATAGTCAGGCTGGCTGCGCGTGACCGGAGCAGATTCGACTTTGCGGTACTGCGTCGAGGTGTTGTAGGTCTGGCGTGTGTCGCGATCACGATAAACCGTGCGATTGGAGTTGTTACTCATCGCGTTGCCGATCAGCCATCCCGTGAGCAGGCCGCTGGTCGAGCTAGCGGAAGAATGAGTCGTGGCCTGTGCGGCTTGTGCGGCGTTGACGTCACCGGCGGGCATCTGCGCATCGGCAATCGCATCGAGATTCTGCGGCGCTTCAGCGTTCTGGCTGATTTTGAAGCCACCCAGTTTCGGCACGAATTTGCCGGACGAATTTTTCTGGCACCAGTCGGCGGCAAAGTCTGCGTCGCACTCGGCCTTGTCATCGTACGCCGGGGCGATACGACGGTGCTCGGTCAGGGCGGCGACGTAGGCGTTCGAGCAGACATCGGCGGCGACTTCGGCATCGACACACTGCTCGACACTCTGGAAGCTGCGTGGCTGATCGACTGCTACCGCTTCGCCGGAGATGGCCAGGGCCACCGAGGCGGCGAGGGACAACTGAACGTATTTACTGCGTTTCATCGAGGGCTTCCTGCCGGTCAGTTGGACGGTGTCATGCAGGCGGCATTGAGCATGCCGACGCTGATCGCCACCGCAGCGACATAAATGCCGGAAGCCACTTCACCGTTGGCGATGCGCTGGGAAGTGCCTTTGAGGACCAGGCCTGTGGCGAGAAATGCCAGCAGTTGTACAACTGCCGCAATCACCGCCCAAAGCACGAAGTCGACGACATTGACCGAGAAGGCGATCACGTTACTGGCCGGAATCGCAAAACCGATGATCGCGCCGGACAGCGCAATCGCCGCGGCGCTGTTGCCGGAACGGATCAGCTCGAATTCCTTGTGCGGGGTGATGCGTGTGTAGACGAATTGAAACAGCATGAACAGCAGCACGGCGCCGATCAGGTAAACGACGAAACCGACCAGTGCGGTCTTGTTCAGGGAAACGGCCAGCACTTCCAGCATGAAAAACTTCCTTTTTAAATGGTGCTCAAATCAGTCGTGTACAGCGAGATACCCAGAGAGGTGCTCAAGCTGACGGTGCCTTCTTCGTCCTGTTCGACGGAGAACAGCAGCAATTCGCGGCGATCGGTCAGGCCAGTGTCGCGGGCGTAAAGCATCGAGTGGTGTTCGATGGTGTAGCTTTCGTCCGGGTTGACCACTTGCTCGGTCATCGGTACGAGTTCGGTCTGACCTTGCTCGGTGCCCCATTCGCGGGTGAACCCGACACCGTCGTGGGTGTAAGCCGGAAGGCCGATCGGGCTGCTTGGACCCGCCAGGCGCTGCAGTTCGGCGTCACTGTTGACGGTCACGTAACTGAGGTAGTTGAACAGGGTGACCGATTCGATCTGGTCGTCGCCGGTGACGTGGATCTGCAGCCAGAAATCCTCGTCGTTCATGTAATAGCGGTGCAGTTTGTTGGACTGGCCGAGGTCGACCCAACCATGGCTCCAGATCGCCTGATCAAAGGGCACGCGCACGGTAGTCGAACCGTCGAGCAACAGCGCCAGCGTCGTATCGAACCTGACGGCCTTGCCCTGCGCCATGCCGAGTGGGCCACTGGCAACGGTCGGTGTTGGCGCAGCGTTCTGCCAGTTGCTGGTGCCCAGCAAGTCTTTAAACCATCCCATGGGTACGTTCCTTGAAGCGGGTGGAAGTGTTCGTTGGCGAAAAAGCGTGGCTAGTGTACCGGGCTGCGCGATCAACAACACGCCACAAAACAAGTAGGAGTGAGCCTGCTCGCGATTGCGCCGGTTCAGACAACACTGAGGTTGAATGTTCCGGCCTCATCGCGAGCAGGCTCACTCCTACAAGGGTTTTTCGCAGTGATTACTGAGCGGACTTTTGCTTCAGGCGCTCAAGAATCGCATTGGCGCTGCCTTCGTTTGGCGTGATGCCGGCGTCGCGCAGTTTGCGATCCAGGTCGTTGCCGGTCGAGGCGTCGGCCAGTTCATCAGCGGCACTCAGCTCGGCGGCGCGTTGCTGCTGCTTGGCCTGCAGGCGATTCAGAGTGCCGACGGCGGTTTCCAGTTTGCCATTGGCGCCGCCGCTGGCAATCGATGCGCTCACTTGGGCTTTCTGCACGCTTTCACGGGCCTTGGCCATGTCCACTTGCTGGCGCAGGCTCTTGATCCGCGCCTCGGCCTTGCTGATGTCTTTGCGCATGTTTTCGGCGTAGGTGCCGAACTCGTCGCTCTGTTTTTTCTCGGCGTCGAGGTCGTTGGTCAGGGTCGAAATCGCTTCGGCCACTTCCAGCGCGAGGTCTTCACGACCGGCGTTCAGGGCCGAAACAGCCTTGGCTTCGAGATCCTTGATCTTGGCGTCGTACTCGCTCACGCGGTCAGCAGCCAGTTTGTGCTTGGCCATGATGGTGACCAGTTCACGGCGGGCGTTCGACAGTGCGGTATCGGCGTCGCGGATTTCCTGGTCGAGGATGCGCAGGGCCTGTTGGTCGACGATTGCTTCGCCGACTTCATTGGCGCCGCCGCGCAGTGCGGTGAACAACTTGCTCCAGATGGACTGAGTCATTGGATATTCCCTGTTGATTACTTGAAGAAGTGTTCGAAGGCTTCGCTTGCGCGCTGCACGTTGTCGACCAGGGTTTTCACCTCGGTGACGACGTTGGTCAGGCTCGAGTCGGCGCTGAGGGCGCCAAACATGTTGTAAACGGTCTGCCCGTTCGGCATCGACTCGATACCGATCGAGGACAGCGGGAACATTTCCCGGCTGCGCAACACGGCGTCGTTGAAAGTCGCTACGTCCGAGATCGAATCGATGTCCACCAGCACGGTGTCGACGATGATCTGCTGGCCAGCCAGGGCGATGTGAATCGGCAGACCGCCGAATTCGTTCATTTCCAGCTTGATGCTGGGTTCGGAGCTCTGGATCAGCGACAGCGTGATCTCTTGCGAAGCCACCTCGTCCAGGGCCTTGAGGGCGTTGAAGAGGCTATCAATGGTCCAGTTGTTGCCTGCGCTCATGTAATTCTCCGACATGAAAGAGCCAGCCAGAATCGGTTGGCGTAGCTGTTGCTCCATTTGCTTGAGCAAGCTTCGGTTTTCGGGAAGCACCCAAGTTTCGTGTTTCACATAACCGGCAGCGGCCAGGCCTGCGCGCATCTGCTTCATATAGAAGCTCGACGGTTTTTTCGCCGACGGTTTCGCGCGCTCTCCCTTCGGGCTTTCTGATTTCGATGTGGGGGAACGGCTTTTCATGGCAATGGCTCGGTTATGAACATCTCACGCGTGAGCCACACTACAACCAAATCAAAGTGCCATCAATGGCTCACGCGTGAGATTTTTATGACAGACGAAAAAAGGCCCGCTGGAAGGCGGGCCCGGATAGTTTGCAAGGTATGACTCAGTGAGGTTTTGCGAGGAATTCGTCGGTGGACACCACGCTGGCGTAGGCAAAACCCAAGGCTGACATGAACGCTGCGTGAACATGCGCCGCCGGCACGGTAAGGCCATTGAACTCCAGGTCGCGGCTGGCGCAGGCGTCGTGAATCACCGTAACGCTGTAGCCCAGATCCGCCGCTGCACGGGTGATACCGTCGACGCACATGTGGCTCATGCTGCCGACCACCACCAGTTCCTTGATGCCTTTCTCGTTGAGGATCGCTTGTAGTTCGGTTTCGCGGAATGAATTGACGAAGTGTTTGAGCACGACAGGTTCATCGGCGCGGTTGAGCACTTTGGGATGCAGCTTGGCGCCTTCAGAACCCGGGGTGAAAAACGGTGCGTCGGGGGAGGTGAATTCGTGGCGGATATGCACCACCGAATCGCCTGACTCACGAAACGCTGCGATCAGCCGCGCGGCGTTGTCGGCGGCGGCATCAGCACCGGCCAGCGGCCACTTGCCTTGGGGGAAGTAGTCGTTCTGGATATCGACTACGATGAGCGCTTGCTTGGCCATGGGTGTGTCCTCGATGGATTGGCTGGAAGTGGCTTCAGTATTGACGCTGACCAGCGAATCGAGGATTGGCCGCACCGACAATAAGCAGGGGAAAACTGACAATGGGCGTAGAAAGGGCCGCTGTCGCTGAACTGGGCATATTGATTTACCCCGGTGCGCAGATGGCGGCGGTGCATGGCCTGACCGATCTGTTCGCGGTGGCCAACCGGATTGCCGCCGAGTATCAGGCTGCGCAACTGCCGCTGCTGCGGGTCAGTCACTGGCAGATCGAAGGGGTTCAATCGCCCGAGCGGATTTATGACAGTCGTCCGGGCAGTGACAGCCATCTGCTCGCGGTGCTGATTCCGCCGTCTATCGGTGGTTTTTCTGCGGCGCAAATGCCGAGCGGTCTGTTGCAGTGGCTGCGCGATCAGCATGCTCGTGGGGCGACGCTTGGTGGCGTCTGCGTCGGGTCGTTGCTGTTGGCGGAAAGCGGTCTGCTCGACGGCCGTAGCGCCACTACGCACTGGACGTCGGCCAAGGCTTTTGCCGAGCGTTATCCGAAGATCAAACTCAAGGCTGATACCCCGATTGTCGACGACGGTGACTTGATCACCACGGCCGGATTGATGGCTTGGTCGGAACTGGGATTACGTCTGGTCGACAGGTTGCTCGGGCCGAGCATTGCCACCGGCACCGCGCGATTTCTGGTGATAGAGCACAGTGACAGCGCCAGTGAGTGCGGCAGTAATTTCGCGCCGATTCTCGGTCATGGCGATGCGGCGATTCTCAAGGTGCAGCACTGGCTGCAAAGCACCGGTGCGACGGATGTTTCGTTGACGGCGATGGCGGAGCGGGCCGGGTTGGAGGAACGCACATTTCTGCGGCGGTTCCGCGCGGCGAGCGGCTTGAAACCGACCGAGTACTGCCAGCATCTGCGGGTCGGAAAGGCGCGGGAAATGCTCGAGTTCAGCAATGGCACGATTGATCACATTGCGTGGACGGTGGGCTATCAGGATCCGGGTGCGTTTCGCGCGATATTCAAGAAGATTACCGGGCTGGCGCCGAGTGATTATCGGGCGCGGTTTGGATTATCCCGTTAGTCAGAAACAACCCAGTACCTGTGGGAGCGGGCTTGCCCGCGATTCGATCTCACAGTCGGACGAGTCGGTGACTGAACCACCGCTATCGCTGGCAAGCCAGCTCCCACAAGGTTCTCCGGCGGTTTATGGATCGTGCAATTTGCCGGGGTTTTGCGGGCCGTCGTGCAGTTTGAAACAGGCGTGATGCCAGCACCTTTCGGGCAAGTTTCTGATTGGTCTATGATTTTCCTAGAGCAGTCGTTGGCCTGATCTCTGCACCCTCCACCGCTACAGTCATCGAACCGATGGAAGGGGGACGCATGACCCCGACACCCCGCAAAAAAATCGTCGTCGCCCACTCGGTGCGTGCCGACGCGCCGCAGCATGAAGTGCAAACCAACAAGGCGCTGGCCCGCTGGCTGGCGCAGATTATCGGGTTGAAATTCGGTGGCAGTTACGACCCGGAAAAACATCGCGGCCGTGATCTGTATCTGCTGCCCACGCAAACCATCGTCGGCGCTGCCCAGGCCCAGGCGCTGGGCATCAACGGCCCGGAAGATCTGTGGGGCGGCTTTGTCGAACATGACTTCATTTGCACCAAAGCCATCAGCCACGGTCTGCGCAGCCATTTGGCCACAGCGCCACAAGGCTGGTCGCCGCTGTTCAGCGAACGCACGCGCAATGTGGTCCTCGACGGTCTCAGCGTGTTTGCTCTGGAAGATGCACGGCCCGCTGCCGAGCACTTGTTGTACAGCGGGCCGATTCGTCTGAAGCCGATTCACGCCTGCGCCGGTCGCGGTCAGGAAGTTATAAAGAGTCTGGGCGCCTTCGACGAAGTCCTCGCCCGTCCCGACATTGAAAAATACTTCAGTGAGGGCGTAGTGCTGGAGCAGGACTTGAGCGACGTGGTCACTCACAGCGTCGGCCAGTCATTCATCGGCGACAAAGTGTTGAGTTATTGTGGTGATCAATACCTGACCAAAGACGCCCACGATGAAGAGGTTTATGGCGGCTCGAACCTGCTGGTGGTGCAGGGTGGCTATGACGATCTGCTGGCGCTGGATTTACCGGACGATGTGCGCCTGGCCATCGAACAGGCGCAGATTTTCGACAGTGCCGCCGACGAAGCCTACCCACGTTTCTACGCCTCGCGCCGCAACTACGACATCGCCCAAGGGCTGGACAACAACGGCAAAACCCGCAGCGGTGTACTCGAACAATCCTGGCGCATGGGTGGCGCCAGCAGCGCTGAAGTCGCCGCGCTGCAAAGTTTCGTCAACGACCCGGGGATGCGCGCGATTCGCGTGTCTTCGGTGGAAACCTACATTGATCAACCGCTGCCGGCGAATGCCATCGAGGTGTATCGCGGCCCGGCCGAAAACAGTGAATTTCTCCTCAAATACGTAACGGTCAAATCCTATGACGGCTAGAAGCGAAAGCATTCAAATCGACATTGATGATGAACAGATGAGCGGGACCTTTCTCAGTCCCAAATCGAAAGTCCCGGGAGTGTTGTTTGTCCACGGTTGGGGCGGTAGCCAGGAGCGCGATCTGGAGCGGGCCAAAGGTATCGCCGGTCTCGGTTGTGTATGTCTGACGTTCGACTTGCGCGGGCATACCGGCGGCACCGGAATTCCGCTGACCCGCGTCACCCGCGAAGACAACTTGCGCGATCTGCTCGCGGCGTACGACCGCTTGCTGGCGCATCCGGCGCTCGATACCTCGGCAATCGCCGTGGTCGGCACCAGTTATGGCGGTTACCTGGCATCGATCCTTACGTCATTGCGCCCGGTGCGCTGGCTGGCGTTGCGCGTGCCAGCGCTGTATCGCGATGAGCAATGGCACACGCCCAAACGTGAGCTGGACAAGGCCGATTTGCGTGATTATCGAAGCACGCTGGTGCGCGCCGACAGCAACCGTGCGCTGCATGCGTGTTCGCAGTTCACCGGGGATGTGTTGCTGGTGGAGTCGGAAACCGATGACTACGTGCCCCACGCGGCGATCATGAGTTACCGCGCGGCATGCCAGCAGACCCATTCACTGACGCACCGGATTATCGACGGCGCCGATCATGCGCTGAGCGAGCCGGTGTCGCAGCAGGCGTATACCTCGATTCTGGTGGACTGGATTACCGAGATGGTTGTTGGTGAGCGGTTGAGCATTATCCAATCCTGAAGATCAAAAGATCGCAGCCTGCGGCAGCTCCTACAGGGAGAATGCATTCCAACTGTAGGAGCTGCCGCAGGCTGCGATCTCTTGTTCTTAATGCCTCGGTTTCTTCTCTATCCGCAGCGCCTTGGCCTTGGCCTCAACCACCAAATACATCACCACTGTTATCAACAACGGCAATAGAAAATAAATCGCCCGATACGCCAGCAACCCCGCCACCAGACTGCCGCGCGAAGCCTCGTGTTGCAGCAGCGCCACAAACACCGCCTCAAGCACCCCAAGCCCCGCCGGAATATGGGTAATGACCCCGGCAATCGCGCTGATCAGCAACACCCCCAGCACCAACGGGTAGTCGAGCTTGCTCGGCAGCAAGGTGAAAATCACCGCCGCCATCAACGACCAGTTCAATGCGCCCAGCAACAGTTGCAATACCGCCATGCGCAGCGACGGCAGATTGATCTCCACACCGCGAATCGACCATTCGCGGCGCTTGGAAAACTGGCACGCCGCAAGATAGCCCGCGCTGATCAGCAGCAGTAAAACGCCGATGCCTTGCAGCGCGGTGCTGCTGACTTTCCACCCCGGCGGCATGCTCACCAGACCGCTGCTGAACACCACGCCGGCAATGGTCATGTAGCCAAACCAATTGGTCGCCAGGCTCAGGCCGAGGATCTTGGCGATGTTGCTTTTGCTCACCCCAAGGCGCGAGTAGAGCCGATAACGCATGGCAATGCCGCCGACCCACGCGCTCAGGTTCAAATTGAATGCGTAGCTGATGATCCCCACCGGCAGGATCTGTTTCCAGGTCAGATCCTGGCGAATGTAGGTGCGTCCGATCAGGTCGAAACTGGCGTACACCAGAAAGCTCAACAACGTCAGGCTGGCCGCGATGATCAGCGTGCGCACTTTGAAGTCGGCGAGGGTCTGCAGCACTTCGGCCCATTCGATGCGCGTGGCGAACATCGTCAGCAACACGATCAGTGCGAGAAAAAACAGCAGCGTCAGCGGGCGTTTCCAGCGACTCCATTTCGAGTGCGTCGCAGGCGTCGAATGCTGGGCGGAATGCACCTCGGAATGGCTCATGAGCGGTCACCTCGAAACGGCTTGAGCCTTGGTTTGTGCGCCGGCAGCCAACCGGCCATTGCCGGGAAGTGCCGCAGAAAGTGGAAGACCAGAAACCCCACGGTCATGTGCCAGATCCGCCCGCGTGGCGACTTGCTCGCATCCATGGCCTTGCAGTGATTCTGGCTGAGGTCTTCGAGGCGCTCGAACAAGTGCTGATTGAAGGCGCGGTCGCGAATCAGCACGTTGGCTTCCAGGTTCAGCGACAAGCTCAACGGGTCGAGGTTGCTCGAACCGACGGTGCTCCATTCGTCATCGACAAGCGCGACTTTGCCGTGCAGCGGGCGCGCACAATATTCGTCAATCTGCACTCCGGCCTTGAGCAAATAATCGTAGGTCATGCGCGCCGCGAGTTTGGCCACCAACATGTCTGGCTGCCCTTGCAGAATCAGTCGCACCTCGACACCACGTCGCGCCGCATTGCGGATTTCCCGCAGCAAGCGGTAACCGGGGAAGAAATACGCGTTGGCGATCACCACGCGGCGTTTGGCGCGGCGCAGCACTTGCAGATAAACGTCTTCGATATCGGTGCTGTGCTGGTCGTTGTCGCGGAACACCAGACGTACCTGACCGTCATGGTCGTCGAAAGCCATTTCGGCGCGGCGCTGGCGGCGGCGCTGCCACCAGAACCGCGCGCGGCCCGGGCGACCACTTTGCAGCAGGGCGAAATGGTGGATGTCGGCGACCGCCGGGCCCTGAACTTCCACCGAGTAATCCTGCTTGGCTTCGGGGCCGAAATCGGCCAGGTGATCGCCGGAAAAATTGATTCCACCGATGAACGCGACCATGCCATCGACCACGACGATTTTACGATGCAGACGGCGAAACCAATTGGTGCGGATGCCCAGCCGTTTGGGGGCCGGATCGAAGATCTGCAAATGCACGCCGGCCGCACTCAGCGCGGTGAGATAGCCGGTGGTCAGCTCGCCGCAGCCAAAGCCGTCGAGGCTGACGGTGGTGCGCACGCCGCGCTTGGCCGCATCAATCAGAATCTCCTGCAGTTCGGCGCCGACCTTGTCTTCGAAAACGATGAAGGTCTCCAGGAGGATTTCACTTTTCGCCGCGCGCATGGCCTCGAACACGCGAGGAAAATATTCCTCACCGTTTTCCAGCAACTGCACATGATTGTTGCCCTGCCAGCGATATTCGACATCGACTTGGCCGGGCTCGCGTATCGGCGGGGTGATAGCTATCGGTTCCACGGCGGATTTCTCCAGCGGCGCGCTGTTCATAGTTCGATCTCCACCGATAACGGTGCGTGGTCGGAAAGGTGGGACCAGGGCCGGTTGGCAAGGACTTTCGGCTGACTGGCTTTAAGGTTGCGCACGTAGATGCGGTCGAGGCGCAGGGTCGGCAAACGTGCGGGGAAACTGCGTGCCGGTTTGCCGTGATGCTCGGCGAAGACTTCGCGCAGGCCACAGGGTTTGAGCAACGCATCGGCGCGCTGGCGCCAGTCATTGAAGTCACCGGCGACGATCACGGGCGCGTCGTCCGGCAGTTCGGCCAAGCGTTCGCCGAGTAGCTTCAACTGCGCGTTGCGATGACTTTCACGCAGCCCCAGATGCACGCAGATCGCATGGATCTCGGCGCCGTCGCCGGGCAGGCGCAGCACGCAATGCAGCAGACCACGGTTCTCATGGCCGCTGATCGACACGTCGAGGTTGTCGTGGCGGATGATCTGGAATTTTGACAGCAAGGCATTGCCGTGATCGCCCTCCGGGTACACCGCGTTGCGCCCGTAAGCGAACTGCGGCCAGAGGCTGTCGGCAAGGAATTCGTACTGCGGCATCGTCGGCCAGTTGCTGTAGCGCTTGGGATGGTGCTCGTGGGTGCCGTGAACTTCCTGTAAAAACACCACGTCGGCGGCGACGCTGCGCACCGCTTCGCGCAATTCCGGGAGGATGAAGCGTCGGTTTAGCGCGGTGAAGCCCTTATGGGTGTTGACCGTCAGCACGGTGAACGTACGTACCGAAGGCGCGACCACCGAGCCTTCATCAGTGAAACCGACCGGTTCCGGAATACTCATGCCAGCACTCCTTGCGCAGCGGGTTCGCCGGGGGCGGTGGCGAGGTCTCTGTCCAGTTCGAAACGTTGCAAAAGATCGCGGGCGTCGTACGGCGCGCGGACTTTGATGTCGTTGTCGAAATAGCAGAATACTTCGCGGGATTTGCGTGGGCGCGGCTTCAAGCGTGGCGCAATCAAATGCGCATCTTTCGGTTGTTCGCCGTGATGCCAGGCGTCGATGCGCTCGGCCCAGCGTTTGAGGGCCGGCGCGGTGTAGCCGCTGGCGTAAAGCTCTTCGGCACCGTGCAGGCGCAGGTAGACGAAGTCGCTGGTGAGGTCTTCGCGGTAGGGCCATTTGTTTGCGGTGTCGGCGATTACCAGGGCGGTGTTGTAGCGCTTCAGCAACCGCACGAAATCGGGATCAAGGAAGCTGTCATTGCGGATCTCTACGGCATGGCGCAGCGGCTTTTTGCGCCGGGCTTTCATGCTCGCGTGACCGCGCAGGTGCGAGTCATGTTGATGGGCGAGGGCAGCGGCCGCTTCGGTGTCGTGGGGCAATAGCGCGAGGAAATGCTCAAAGCGCTCAGGCTCGAATTTGAAGTTTGGCGGGAATTGCCAAAGGATCGGCCCGAGTTTTTCCTTGAGTTCCAGAATCCCCGAGGCGAAGAAATTCGCCAGCGGTTTCTCGATGTCACGCAAGCGGCGGATGTGGGTGATGAAGCGCGGCGCCTTGACGCTGAAGACGAAGTCGTCAGGCGTTTCGGCGTACCACTGTGCATAACGTTCGGGTCGTTGCAGGGCGTAGAACGATCCATTGATTTCGATGCTGTTGACCGCCCGCGACGCAAATTGCAATTCGCGCTTTTGCGCCAGTCCCTTGGGGTAGAAGTCCCCGCGCCACGGTGCGTAGCGCCAGCCGGAAATACCGATGTGAATCGTCGCCATGCCGCCCTCCCGTCGAAAGTCCTCGTGTTGCCGGTATCTTTTGATGACTGCGGGCGGGCCGGGAAAGTTTCGATGGCGTTACGGACGGTCACGTCCAAGGCGAAGATCAAAAGCGCTCCCCCTCACCCCAACCCTCTCCCCCAAGGGGGCGAGGGGGAAGGGAGCAGATCTTCAGGGTTTTCAGGGTTTGAGTTCGACTCCGGACTTGCAAGTCGGTGTACTTCTCGCAGGCAACTCGGTCAGCTCCCTCTCACGCGGGGAGGGGGCGAGGGGGAAGGGAGCAGATCTTCAGTGTATTCAGGACTTGAGTTCGACTCCGGACTTGCAAGTCGGTGTACTTCTCGCAGGCAACTCGGTCAGCTCCCTCTCACGCGGGGAGGGGGCGAGGGGGAAGGGAGCAGATCTTCAGTGTATTCAGGACTTGAGTTCGACTCCGGACTTGCAGGTCGGTGTACTTCTCGCAGGCAACTCGGTCAGCTCCCTCTCCCTCTGGGAGAGGGCTGGGGTGAGGGTGCTCTTGAACTTGCTGGGCAATTACCGATCAGTTCCTTACAGGTTCAGCCACGGGAGATCGGAGTTTTGCTCAAGTTCAGGATCGCCATTCTGCTGGGAGCACTGTTGTTTCTCGGCGCCAGTGAAATCGACGCCGCCGCGTTGCCGGGCATCCCGGCCGCCACCGAGGAGGCGGCCAAACCTGAACCGATTGTGCAGGGCGGTCTGCTCGGTGCGATCAGTTCGAGCATCGACGACGTCCAGGACAAACTCGACATCAACGAACACCTGGTCGACGCCTGGCGCCTGCGCGCCGATCGCGCCGCCGATGAAGTCGACAAACTGGTCAATCAACCGTCGAACCGCTCGGGCTGGAGCGTCGCCGGGGATTTCCTTAGTCTCTCTGGAACTTGGCTCGGCAGTTTTGCGCTGCTCACCGTACTCGGCAGTTTGTTGGCCAACCGTATGCGTGGAGGTCGCTGGTTGCGCACCCGTCAGCGCAGTCAGGATCTGATCGGCTACTTGTTGCCGTACACCGTGCCGGCGCTGATCTGCCTGCCGCTGACGCTTTACGTCAGCCACTTTCTGCCAGCTTCGGTCGGACGTGCGCTGGCGCTGTGTCTGGCCTACGCCACCAGCAGCGGCATCTTTTCCACGTCGATGTTGTTGTGCGTGGTGGTGATGTTCAATGTCGGGCACAAACGGCCCGCTGCACGCATCATCCGCAATTATTGTCCGCGACCATTGTTCCTGATCGGCTTCCTCGCCGCCCTCAGCGATGCGCTGACCAGCCCGCAAATCGCCCGTCAACTGGGCGGCAATATCACCAGCAGCGTCGCCGTGTTTACCGGCCTGATCGCCTCGGTGATTTTCGGACTGTTGGTGATTCGTCTGCGCCGTCCAGTGGCCCATCTGATTCGCAACCGTTCGCTGGCTCAACGTTTGAAACAGCCCTCCTTGCAGGAGTCACTGCGGATTTTTTCCGGACTGTGGTATTGGCCGATTGTGTTGATGGTGCTGGTCTCGGCGGTGAATCTGATCGGCATCGGCGAGGACAATCAAAAAGCCCTGCGCTGCGCGTTGTTCACCACGGTGCTGCTGATCGGCACGGTGTTTCTCAGCACGATTCTGCAGCACTTGTTCAAGTCACGAAAAGCCGAGGCGATCCAGCGCAGCAGCGCCTATAAGGAACGCTTCCTGAGCCTGTTGCATGCCTTGCTGCGGATCGTCATCGCGATTGCCTTCATCGATATTCTCGGACGGATCTGGGGCGTGTCGCTGCTTGATTTCGCCCAGAGCAGTACAGTCGGGCGAGCAATCAGTAACGCGCTGAGCAGCATTGGTCTGATCTTTCTGGTGACGTGGCTGTTGTGGGTGGTGCTCGACACGGCGATTCAGGAAGCACTGAAGCCACCAGTCAGCAAGCGCGGCGCTCGCCAGCCAAGTACGCGGGTGAAAACCATCCTGCCGCTGCTGCGCAACGCGATCAAGATCATCCTCGTGGTGATCTGTGCGATCACCACCATGGCCAATCTGGGGATCAACGTCGCGCCACTGCTGGCCGGGGCCGGGGTGGTCGGTCTGGCCATCGGTTTCGGTTCGCAGCAACTGGTGCAGGACGTGATCACCGGGTTGTTCATCATCATCGAAGACACCTTGTCGATTGGCGATTGGGTGGTACTCGATTCGGGCCATGCCGGCACGGTCGAAGGGCTGACCATTCGTACCCTGCGTCTGCGTGACGGTAAAGGTTTTGTGCACTCGGTACCGTTCGGCCAGATCAAGGCTGTGACCAACCAATCGCGGCAGTTTGCCTTTGCGTTTTTCTCTGTGCAGTTCACTTACGACACGGATGTGGACAAGGCCATCGAGCTGATTCGTGAGACCGGCGATTCGATCCGCGAAGACCCGTTCCTCAAGTACAACCTGCAAGGGCCGCTGGATGTGTTTGGCGTGGACAGGATGGATTTGAACGGCGTGGTGCTGACGGCGCAATTCCGCACCGTGTCGGGTGGGCAGTATGCGGTGAGCCGGGCGTTCAATCAGCGTTTGAAGAAGCTTGTGGATAACACCGAGACGGTGCATTTCGCGCAGACTTATCCACAGCAGGTTTTGTTGCCGAAGCGTTCGCAGGGGAGTGAGGTGGTGGTGAGCGAGGTGCCACATGAATCGAGGACTTAATATCGGGTTTTGTGTTGGTAATACTGGCGTCATCGCGAGCAGGCTCACTCCTACCTTTGGAATGCGTTCCCCTGTAGGAGTGAGCCTGCTCGCGATAGCACCAGAACAGCCGACATCAATGCCGGATCAATTTGCTGCGCACCTGCTCCATCGCGATCTGATCCAGCTCCAGCCAAAATTGCGGCTTACCGGCAATCTCCGCCGCCGCCGGCAAACCATCCCGATACACCAACCGATTACTCACCAGCGCCGGCACTTTCACCCCCGGCAACAACGTCCCGGCGAGGTTCAGCGGATCAGCCCCGCACACCGCAACCAGACTGCCGTCCTGTGGCCGCCGACGTACTTCGCGTAAAAGTGGAATCGCCTCCGGCAAGGCAAACTGCTCCCCCGCCAAGCCACTGACAAACCGTCCACCACGAATCTCGCCGCGCGCTTCCAGTCGATGAAACGTGCGCAGCAATTCCCGCCAACTCGGCAACCAATCCGCCTCACGCTCCAGCAAGCGCCAGAACACCACGCCATAGCGGCGCAGCAAGGTCATGGCGACATGTTCCAGGGTTTCGCTGTTATCCACAGCTGCCCCGCGCCGCAGCAAGGCCCAGCGCCCGGCATCATCCATGCCGCCTACAAACGCGCCGCGCCCGCGACGACTGCTGCGCTGCTGGCGTTTGCTCGCCGGGGTGATCAGCGCACGCAGGCCAGCGAAACTGTCGGCATTCACCAGCCCGGCGCCGACCAGTTCCTGCAGAGCGATTTCCAGCTCGGTGCGCAGCAGATGCGCCTCATGAATCAACTCATCGAAAAACAGCGCGCCGTGCTGACTCAACGCTTTAAAGACCTTCTGGGTTTTCGGCGACAGTTCGCTCACGGGCGTCTGTTCGGCCAGCGCACTCCACAAGCCAACCTGACTGCGCGGCAGCAACACGATGGGCGTACTGCGCAACGCCGTGCCGCTGATTTTTTGCCGGGCACTGAGGCGCGTCCACACCAGTTTGCCGTTGCGGCACAGCTCATCCAGCCAGCTCGGCGAATAGTCCTTGAGCCGCGCCGGCAGAATGTCGCTGTCCCACGCCGAAGCTGCCGCTGCGTAGCCTTCGAACTGGCTGACAATCGCCGGCAACACCGCGCCGCCCTGGCCCCGCGTCGAAGGCGAGAGATGCTGCCAGTCGAACAGAAATCGCATGAAATCCTGCAAAGCCACCGGTTCGATTTCCCGGCGCAGACGCTTGACCGTGTAGCGATGAATACGCGCGAGCAGGTGACGTTCGCACCATTCTTCGATGTTCAGTTTCGGCGTGAATTGACCGCGCAGGACATAGCCTTCGCGCTCCAGTTGAGCGAGGGCTTGGTTGACTTGAGTGGTTGGCAGCCCCAGCGGTTCGGCGATAGCGGTTAACGGCAACGGGCCGAAAGCACCGAGCCGTGCGCGGATCACTTCGACCAATGCCTCATCGTACGTCCAGGTTTCATCGAATCCCGGCAAGGCCTCCAGCCCGGGTTGCAATTTAGCCTGTGGATAAAGTGCTTGCAGGCAGGTCAGGCGCTCGCGGGCCAGCCATAAACAATGCTCGGAATCGATCTGCAAACGGCAGGCGCGGCCGCTGCTGGCCAAGGTTTCCAGCCATTTGCGCCAGCCTTCGTTCGTTTGCACCTCATCCTCGCTGATGCACGCCAGACTCATCAGCGCCTCATGCATTTCATCCACAGCGTTCGGCGTCGGCCAGGCTTCTTCGCGCACGGCGTTTATCGCGTCTGCATCCAGCGCACCGAGATCATCAGTCGATTGCGGATCGCTCCAGCGGCGGTTGATCACCGCTTGAGTGCGACGTTCTTCCAGCGGTGCATCGTCGAGAAAAGCGTACGGCCGAGCACTGAGAATTTCCGCCGCGAGCGGTGAGGGCGCCGGCAGATCGCGGCTGATCAAACGCACCTCGCCACGCTCCATGCGCCGCAGCAGATTGAGCCAGCCTTCGCTGTCCATCGCCTCGTGCAGGCAGTCGTCGAGGGTTTGCTCGATCAATGGATGTTCGGGAATTTCCCGTTCGCCGGCGAGGTTTTCCAGGCAGGCGATCTGATCGGGAAACACGCTGGCAATCAGGTCTTCGCTTTTCATCCGCTGCAACTGCGGGGCGACTTTGCGCCCACCGGTAAAACGCGGCAGCGCCAATGCCACCCCGGCATTCCAGCGCCAGCGCACGCCGAACAGCGGCGCATCGAGCACCGCTTGAATAAGGATGTGCTCGGCGCTGTTGCTGTGCAGGTAACGCCAGATCTCATCGAGTTCAAAGCTATGGCTGGTGGACAGCGACAGCACGATCGCGTCTTCGCTGGCGGCAGCCTGCAACTCGAAATTGAAGGTGCGGCAGAATCGCTTGCGCAGGGCCAGGCCCCAGGCGCGGTTGATACGGCTGCCGAACGGTGAGTGGATGATCAATTGCGTGCCGCCGGACTCGTCGAAAAAACGCTCCATCAACAGCGTGTCCTGCGACGGCAGGGCGCCGAGGGTCTGACGGGCGCGGGCGAGGTATTCGACCAGTTGCTCGGCGCTGGCGCGGTTGAGGCCGAGGGTGTGCGTCAGCCAGTCGAGCGCCGGTTGCAGATCGCCGGGGCTGGCGCCGAGCAACGCGTCGAGCTGCGCTTGCAGGCGGGCGACAGCCGATGACAATTCATCGCTGCGCCCCGGCGCTTCGCCGAGCCAGAACGGAATGGTCGGCGGCTGGCCGTGGGCATCCTCGACGCGCACCTTGCCGGTTTCCACGCGCAGAATCCGATAGGACGTGTTGCCGAGCTGGAACACATCGCCGGCAATGCTTTCCACGGCGAAGTCTTCGTTGACGCTGCCGATGTTCAGGCCTTGCGGCTCGAGCATCACGCTGTAATCAGCGTTGTCGGGGATGGTGCCGCCGCTGGTCACAGCGGTCAGTCGCGAGCCACGCCGGCCCCGCAAGGTGCGGTTGACGGCGTCGCGATGCAGATAAGCGCTGCGGATGCCCTGTCGGCCGTTGTAGCCTTCGGCGAGCATGCTCAGCAGGGCCTGATAGTGTCTTTCGTCAAGGTCACGGTAGGGCGAGGCTTGGCGGAACATCGCCAGCAAGGCGTCCTCCGGCCATTCCTGGCAACTGACTTCGGCAATGATCTGCTGCGCCAAAACATCCAGCGGCGCGACCGGGATGTGCAGGGTATCGAGTTCGCCTCGGCGTACGCAGTCGAGCAGGGCGGCGCATTCGATCAGGTCGTCGCGGGTGGTGGCGAACAACCGACCCTTGGGTGTGCCGCCCACCTGGTGACCGGATCGGCCAACCCTTTGCAGAAACCCGGCGATGGAGCGCGGTGAAGCGATCTGACAGACCAGATCGACTTCGCCGATATCGATGCCCAGTTCCAGCGAAGCGGTGGCAATCAGCACTTGCAGTTCGCCGCGCTTGAGCCGTTGTTCGGCGTCGAGGCGAAACGCCTTGGCCAGACTGCCGTGGTGCGCCGCCACGGCGTGCTTGCCGAGGCGTTCGCTGAGGTGCCGGCTAAGCCGCTCGGCGAGGCGCCGGGTGTTGACGAAAATCAGCGTGGTGCGGTGCTCGCGGGCAAGTTCCGTGAGGCGGTCGTAGACCAGCTCCCAGACATCGTTGGCCATGACTGCCGACAACGGCACGGGCGGTACTTCGATGCCGAGATCCCGTGGCCGCGCGTGGCCGATGTCGATGATTTCGCAGGGGCGCTCATGGCCGACGAGAAATTGCGCCACGGCTTCGACCGGTTTCTGCGTGGCGGACAGGCCGATGCGGGTCAGCGGTTCGGCGCACAACGCTTGCAGGCGCTCAAGGCTCAGAGCCAGGTGACTGCCACGTTTGCCGGCGGCCATCGCGTGGATTTCATCGATGATCACGGTGCGCGTGGTGCCGAGCATTTTGCGGCCCGATTCCGAGCCGAGCAGAACGTAAAGCGATTCCGGTGTGGTCACCAGAATGTGCGGTGCCGATTTGCGCATGGCCACGCGTTCTTTCTGCGGCGTGTCACCGGTGCGCACGGCGGTGGTGATGTGTACTTCCGGCAGGTTCATCTGCCGCAGTTGTTCGGTGATCCCAGATAGCGGGTTTTGCAGGTTGATGCGGATGTCGTTCGACAGTGCTTTTAGCGGTGAGACATAAACGACGAGCGTTTCATCGGGCAAACCTTCGGGGTTTTCCAGGCCACGGTGAACCAGATCATCGAGTACGGCGAGAAAGGCTGTGAGGGTTTTGCCCGAGCCGGTGGGCGCAGCGATCAGCGTCGAACGGCGCTGGCGGATCAACGGCCATGCGCGGGCCTGGGCGTCGGTGACCGTCGGGAAAGTCTTGCGGAACCAGGCGCTGACGGCGGGGTGAAAGCCTGCCAGGGCCGCGTCCGTGGGGATGGGCAGATTCATGGCTCAAGTTATGCGGGCGCAGGGGGGAAGATGCAAGTACCGTTCGGGCCTCATCGCGAGCAGGCTCACTCCTACAGGGGAATGCATTTCAATTGTAGGAGTGAGCCTGCTCGCGATGGCGCCAGTCGAAGCGCTACAAATATCCGGGATGTACACTTTACGGATGACGGTTGCGCACTAAACCCGCAAAATGCAACGATTCCGGCAATTATCGGCGACGGTTCCACAAGATCTGTCGCTAAAGCCATCGTTCCAACCAGACTGGGCCTGCTGACTCTATGCGAATGCGCCTTATGTTACTGGGCGGCGGAAATGCCCTTGGGCAGGCGCTGATTCGCCTCGGTGCAGAGGAAGACATCGGTTTCCTCGCCCCCCGCCCGCCCGAAAACGGCTGGGATGCCGCGAGCCTGACCCAATTGCTCGACGACACCCGTCCCGATGCGTTGATCAACCTCGCCTACTATTTCGACTGGTTCCAGGCCGAGACCGTCAGCGAAACGCGGATGGCCGGGCAGGAACGTGCGATCGAGCGTCTGGCCGAACTGTGCCAGCACCACAACATTGTCCTCGTGCAGCCCTCCAGCTATCGGGTGTTCGATGGCTCGCGTGCGACTGCTTACAGCGAAAAAGACGAACCGGTGCCGCTCGGTCTGCGCGGTCAGGCCTTGTGGCGTATCGAACAGAGCGTTCGCGCGACGTGCCCGCAGCACGTGTTGCTGCGTTTCGGCTGGCTGCTCGATGACAGCGCCGACGGCACCCTCGGGCGTTTCCTCGCCCGCGCCGAGCATCCGGAAGAATTGCTCCTGGCCGATGACCGCCGCGGTAATCCGACCCCGGTCGACGACGCTGCGCGGGTAATCATTTCGGTGCTCAAGCAACTCGATTGCGCCGCGCCGCTGTGGGGCACTTATCACTACGCCGGCCACGAAGCGACCACCCCGCTGGCGCTGGGCCAGGCGATTCTGACCGAAGCGCGCAGCCTGCACGCCCTGGCCATCGAAGCGCCGACCGCACAGGCTCACGCCGCGCGCCCGGACGCAGCCGAAGAGCCGCAACACGCAGTGCTGGCCTGCAAGAAAATTCTGCACACTTTCGGGATCAAGCCGCGCGCCTGGCGTGCTGCGCTCCCGGCTTTACTGGATAGGTTTTATCGCCATGGCTGAAGGCCCTGTTTTAATCACCGGCGGCGCCGGTTTCATCGGCTCGCACCTGACCGACGCCTTGCTTGCCAAGGGCCATTCGGTGCGCATTCTCGATGACCTGTCGACTGGCAAACGCGCCAACCTGCCGCTGGACAATCCCAAGGTCGAGCTGATTGTTGGCGATGTCGCCGACGCCGCACTGGTCGCGCAAGCGATGCAGGGTTGCAGCGCTGTGGCGCACTTGGCCGCCGTGGCCTCGGTACAGGCCTCGGTGGATGATCCGGTAAAAACCCACCAGAGCAATTTCATCGGCACGCTGAATGTCTGCGAAGCGATGCGCCAGACCGGGGTCAAACGCGTGCTGTACGCCTCCAGCGCGGCGGTGTATGGCAACAACGGTGAAGGCCAGTCGATCGACGAAGACACGCCGAAAGCGCCGCTGACGCCGTATGCCTCGGACAAACTGGCCGGTGAGCACTACTTCGATTTCTATCGTCGCCAGCATGGTCTGGAACCGGCGATCTTCCGTTTCTTCAACATCTTCGGCCCACGTCAGGATCCGTCCTCGCCGTACTCCGGGGTGATCAGTATTTTCAGCGAGCGCGCACAAAAAGGCCTGCCGATCACCGTGTTTGGTGACGGCGAGCAGACGCGGGATTTCCTCTACGTCGAGGATCTGGTCGATGTGCTGGTACAGGCGATTGAAAAGCCGCAAGTCGAAGAGGGGGCAGTGAACGTCGGCTGGAATCAGTCTATGAACCTCATACAGATGCTCGCGTCGCTACAAACAGTGGTCGGCGAATTGCCACCGGTCAGCTATGGTCCCGCGCGTTCCGGTGACATCCGCCATTCGCGGGCGAACAACAAGCGGCTGCTGGAACGCTTCAAGCTGCCAGCGCAGACGCCGATGAGTGTGGGTTTGGCGCGGTTGCTCGGTCGCTACTGAAAAGCCCCCTCACCCTAACCCTCTCCCTGAGGGAGAGGGGACTGATCGAGGTGTACTTTCGAGTTACGCCGACGTGAAATACCGAGTCGAACTCAGGTTTTGAAGACACCACAAATCGGCTCCCTTTTCCCTCTGTCATAGGGAGAGGGTGCTCACCGAGGCGTTCGGATGAGATACACCGAACTGAGGTATCGAGTCGAACTCGGATTTGAAAAGCACACAAATCGGCTCCCTTTCCCCCTCTCCCTGAGGGAGAGGGCTGGGATGAGGGGGAGATCCAACTCACGCCACAGGTTTCCAGCAGACATGAAAAAGGCGCCCTTTGACAGGCGCCTTTTTCACGGCCGGAATTTGTCGCCATTCCTGTGGCGAGGGGATGTTATCCCCCGATCAACTGCGTACGGTCGCCGTCAGTTCTAAGCCTGCTCACCACCAAGCCTCATTCACCACCACGTGAACGTTCGGTAAAAATCAGCTTAGAACTTATAGCCCAGACCGACCATGTAGATGAACGGATCGACATCGACGTTCACCCTTGCGCGGGTGCCCGGAGCGACGGCGTTGTTTTCCACAGTGGCGCGGGTATCGATGTCGATGTAGCGCACTTGGGCGTTGAGCATGATGTTGTCGGTCAGCATGTAATCCGCACCGACCTGCCAGGCCAGACCCCAGGAGTTTTTCGCCTTGAAGTTGCTGAAGCCTGCAGTCTGCGCTTCGCTGCCGACGTGCTCGTCATAGATCCAGGTGTAGTTGATACCGCCGCCAACGTAAGGCTGGAAGGCCGACTTCGAATCCAGCGGGTAGTAGACGACGCTGAGGGTCGGCGGCAAGTGCTTCAGTGTGCCGAGCTTGCCGTTCGCGGCTGGGAGGGCAGTGCCCTTGAGCTTGACGTCATGCTCGAACGGCGTCGCCGCGAGCAATTCGAGGCCGACGTGATCGGTGAGCATGTAGGCGAAGTTCAGACCCAGTTGGGTATCGCTGCTCATGGTCGCCTTGCCGCCGAGATTGGTGCCACTCAACGGACCCTGATCGACCTTGACGCTGGAGCTGTCAGCCTTCGGGTTGACGGTGATTGCACCGGCGCGGATGAGGATGTCACCGGCCTCGTGGGCGTGGGCGAGCGGGGCTGCGAGCGCGAGGGCAAACAGCGAAGCACTGAGCAAGGACTTGTTCATGGGGGCTCCAAAGGACGTTAAAAATTTCTGATGTCCTATGGTACGAAGCCAACTGATACGGTCTTTTGACGCAGCTCAATGAAACAGTGAAGGGGCGGGTTTCTGTGGAACCTTGAGGGCCTCTTCGCGAGCAGGCTCGCTCCCACCCTGGAATGTGATCACCTGTGGGAGCGAGCCTGCTCGCGAAGACGATGGATCAACCAACACAAAACCGCCGGATTCACTCCGGCAGTTCGTAGACATAAATCTTGTCCGCATCCATCTGATACCCGGCATCCGCCAGTTCGCTGCTCGACGCCTTGACCTGCAACGGCCCTTCGACCCAGTACGGCTGATACAGCTCATCAAGCTTCACGCCCAACTCGCTTTTGACATGCACGATCTGGTTCGACGGTGGTGGCGGCACGTGGATGCAGGCGCCGAAATACGGCACCAGCAAAAAGTCCGTGGTGCGTCCTTCTTCGTTGACTTCCAGCGGCACGATGTAGCCCGGCAAACGAATGGTCTGCCCGTCGAGTGACTGCACCACTGGCGCATTCGGCAGATCCTGCTTCGCCGCTGGCGCGGACTCGGCAGACAACGCATCGCCCATCTTCGACAGGTCGTGCAGCGGCGTCATGTTCGGTACTTCCGGCGCGGCGTCCGGCGGAATCATTTCCGACCACGTCAGGTCTTTCGGCGCCGCTGCCCACACGGGCAGGGCGACCAGCAACAGCAGCGCAAGTGCAGCGCGGGGCATGGTGAACATCCTCATAAACGGATCGACAGGCCATCGGCCAAGGATTGGCGATAAGCGCGCCAGGCCGGCACGCTGCCCATCAGCAGCGCGGCCGCCAGAATGCCACCGAGCAGCGTCCATTCATACTCGCTCGGCCACGCCAGCGGCAGATACAAACCGTAATTGGCCTGCACGTAACCCTGCGCGGCGGCGATGCCGATGTACAGCAACGCCAGACCTGCGATGACGCCGGTCAGTGCCAGCGCGAAGGCCTCCAGCACCAGCAGGCTCGCGATGTGCCACGGCCGCGCCCCGACCGAGCGCAGAATCGCCATCTCGCGACGACGCTCGTTGAGGCTGGTGAGAATCGCCGTGAGCATGCCGATCAATCCGGTCAGCACGACGAACAACGACACCACGAACAACGCTTTTTCAGCGGTGCTCATCAGGCTCCACAACTCCTGCAACGCCACCCCCGGCAGGATCGCCAGCATCGGTTCGCCACGGAATTCATTGATCTCGCGTTGCACTGCAAAGGTGGAAATCTTGCTGTTGAGGCCGAGCATGAACGCGGTGATCGCTTGCGGCGTCAGGTCCATGTTGCGCGCCTGATCTGCGCTGATCCGCCCGTTGCCTCGGGCCGGCACGCCGTTGTGCCAGTCGATGTGAATCGCCTCCATGCCACCGAGACTGATGTGCAGTGTGCGGTCGACCGGGGTGCCGGTGCGCTTGAGGATGCCGACCACGGTGAACGGTTTGTCATCGTGCTTGACCAGACTGATCGCCGCCACGCCGTGGGCCAGCACCAGTTTGTCGCCGAGTTTGTAATGCAGCGCATCGGCCACTTCCGCGCCGAGCACCACTTCAAACGGATCGGTGGCAAACGCGCGACCGTCGGCGAGTGCCAGATGTTGCTGGCGACCGTACTGGTAATGCTCGAAATAGGCTTCGGTGGTGCCCATCACCCGGTAGCCGCGATGGGAATCGCCGAGGGACATCGGGATCGCCCACTTCACTTTCGGGTTGTTGGCAAAGTGTTCGAAGCTGTCCCAGCGGATGTTGTTGGTGGCGTTGCCGATGCGGAACACCGAGTACAGCAACAGGTTTACCGAACCGGAGCGAGCGCCGACGATCAGGTCGGTGCCGCTGATGGTGCTGGCGAAACTGGCTTTGGCCTCGGTGCGCACCCGTTCTACGGCGAGCAGCAGGCAGACCGACAGGGCGATGGCGAATGCCGTGAGCAAAGCGGTGAAGCGGCGGTTGGCCAGGCTGGCCATGGCCAGACGAAACAGATACATCTCAGACCTCGGCAGACGTGGCGGCGCGATTGAGTTCGGCCAGGGACAGATGACGGTCGAACAGCGGCGCCAGGCTCTGGTCGTGGCTGACGAACAACAGGCTGGAACCGGCTTCGCGGCATTCGGCGAACAATAGGCGAATGAAGTTTTCCCGGGCGTCGTAGTCAAGGGCCGAGGTCGGTTCGTCGGCGATAACCAGCTCAGGCTGACCGATCAAGGCGCGGGCAGCGGCGACGCGTTGTTGTTGGCCGATGGACAGCGAGTCAGCGCGACGGCTGAGTAGGCTTTCATCCTTCAGGCCCAAGTGGGCGAGGAGGGTGGCAGCGGCTTGGTCGACGCTGCCGTGGCGCTGTTTCGCCCGTTGCGCGCGCAGTTTCGAGAAGTGACACGGCAACTCGACATTCTCGCGTACCGAGAGAAACGGCAGCAGGTTGAACTGCTGGAAGATGTAGCCGGTGTGATCGACGCGGAAGGTGTCGCGGGCGCCGGCGGAGAGTTCGGTGAGTTCCTGGCCGAGCAGGCGAATGCTGCCGCGACCGGGCTTCTGCACGCCGCCGAGCAGGCCGAGCAGGGTGGTCTTGCCGCTGCCGCTGGGGCCTTTGAGGAAAAGGGTTTCGCCGGCTTCCAGACGAAACGCCGGGATGTCCAGCAACGGCGGGTGGCCGGGCCAGTTGAAGCCCAGGTCGGACAGTTCGATGAGTGCTTGGGTCATGGCACCAGTTTCAAAGTTGTAGACAGAACCCCTGTAGGAGCTGCCGAAGGCTGCGATCTTTTGATCTTGGCTTTTACAATCAAAAGATCGCAGCCTCGTTTCACTCGACAGCTCCTACAGGAGATTTACGGAGTGATCAGAATTTCAGCGCGGCAGCCTTGGCCGTCACTTCGGTACCTTGCTGGCCGTTCGTGCCGATCAGTTGTACCTGAATTTTCTGCGTGGCCGGGAAGGTCTTGAAGACGTTCGCCAGATCCAGGGTCTTCAACGCACCTGGTGTGGTACAGCTGAATTGGTAATGCGCATGGATTTCGCTGTGGTCGTGGTGATGCTCGTGGCCGTCCTTGTCCGCTTCATCGTCGTCATGGTCGTCGGCATCCGGCTTGTCACCGAACAGCGGGCTCTCCAGTTCCTGACTGATCACTTTGCAGCCGGCAGCAGACGGCAGGCTGAACAGGGCCAGCGGCTTTTCCAGTTGCGCACGGGCGGCAGCGACTTTGGCCTTGTCGGCATCCGTGGTGGCGGCGTGTTCGAAACCGACGAGGTTCATTGCCGGGCTTTCCAGCTCAAGCTCCAGGGTCTGCCCATCGAGCGCGGCGTTCAGTCGACCAACACCATGTTCATGCGCGCCAAGGCTACCGTGTTCATGATCGTGATCGTGGTCATGCTCATCAGCCGCATGGGCGATGGCCAGCGGCAACAGGGCAAACGGCAAAGCGAGCAGCAGACGACGCATGGCGGTCTCCGGGTAGTAAAGTGAAGAGTTTGTTATGTAATCTTATAACGAAAGTCCGCAGAGTTTGCCCGTGCGCTTGGCGTTGCACAAGTCCCGTGGGAGCATGCAGGTCATAAATGTGCGGGAGCGAACTCAATGTTGCGGATACGCGGAACCGTCGGCGACGTGCCGGTGGACTTGACGGTGGAACTGGATGACAACGACTGGGCCAGGCTCGGTTCGGCGCTGAATGCGCAGGCAGCGATCACCCAACCTGAGGTCGCCGCGTCGGCGCCAGCGGCAAAACCGCTGAATCAGGACGACGCGTTGTGGCAGGTGGCCAAGGATCTGTTGCGCAAGGCTGGGCAACTCAGCGGGCCGGATCTGCTTGATCAGCTTGAAGGACTGACGGGCAGCGCGGCGGCGGGCAAGCGCTTGCTGGTACGCCTGCGCCACAGTTCGGACGTGAAAGTGGTGAGCGGCGGGGATACGCCGCTCTACAGCTGGATCGAGTGAACCGCAAAAGATCGCAGCCTGCGGCAGCTCCTGCAAGGGTGTACACGATCCCAATGTAGGAGCTGCCGCAGGCTGCGATCTTTTGATCTTAATAAAGCGCAGCAAACATCTTGCGGCGGTACACCGTCACCAGCGGATGATCATTGCCCAGCAACTCGAACACCTGCAGCAAGGTTTTGTGCGGCAGGCCTTCGCTGTAGCTGCGGTTGCGGATAAACAACTTCAGTAGTGCATCCAGCGCCGCTTCATACTGCTGGCGCGCCAGTTGCTGAATCGCCAGTTGATACACCGCTTCATCGTCCTGCGGATTCTGCGCCAGACGGCTTTTCAGGTCGGCAGCATCCGGCAGATCACGCGCCAGGCCAAGGAATTTGATCTGCGCCTTGGCGCCGGCCAGTGCGGCTTTGTGCTCATCACTCTTGACCGCATCCAGCACGGTTTGCGCTTCGCCCAGTTCGCCGCGTTCAGTCAGGCAACGGGCATAGAGAATCAGCGCCTTGGCATTGGTGTTGTCTTCATTGAGCATCACCACCAGCGCCGCTTCGGCATCGGCGTAACGACCGTCATCGAACAACGCCTGAGCCTGCTCGAACGGATCGGCTGCGGCCGGTGGTGGCATCTGCACATGTGGCTCAAGCAGGGCGCGCACGGCGGATTCCGGTTGTGCACCGGCAAAACCGTCGACCGGTTGACCGTCCTTGAACAACACCACGGTCGGCAGGCTGCGAATGCCGAAACGGGCGACGATGTCCTGCTCGATGTCGCAGTTGACCTTGGCCAGCAGCAACTCGCCCTGATAGCTCTCGGCGATGCCCTGCAACATCGGCATCAACGCCTTGCACGGCGCACACCACTCGGCCCAGAAATCCACCAGCACCGGTTTGTTGAAAGAAGCCTCGATCACCGACTGGTCGAAATCGGCCGTCGTGGCGTCGAAGATGTACGGCGTTTGCTCACTCATGGGGGATCTCGTAGAAGCGTTGATGGTGCAACTATACGGCTTGGCGGGGTGTGGCCGGAAGCGGTCAGCTTTTGAGAGGTGTGTTGCATGGGCGGATGCCTTCGCGAGCAGGCTCGCTCCCACCCTGGAATGCATTCCCCTGTGGGAGCGAGCCTGCTCCGGGCGGCGTTCCGACGAAGCTTTTAGCTAGCGCCGCGCATGGTACAGGCTGACATGTCTGAACTCTTCCGGCTCGGCCAGATCCGGCAACGTCATCGCCTCAAGCATTTCAATGCGCTCATACAACGGATGCCGAAAATCCCGAACCCGAGAATCCGCCACCAACGCCTCTCGCCCACGGCTTAAAAACGCATCGAGTAACGGCAGATTCGCCCGGTCGTACAACACGTCAGCCACTAGAATCAGATCGAACCGGTCGGCCTCGGCAAAGAAATCCGTCGAATAGCTCATCTCGACATTATTCAGCGCGGCATTCGCCCGGCACGCGGAAATAGCCAGCGGATCGAGATCGCAGGCTACCACCTCCAGCGCCCCGGCCTTAACCGCCGCGATCCCGGCAATCCCGGAACCCGCGCCGAAATCCAGCACACGCTTGCCGCGCACCCACTCCGGGAACTCGTCCAGATAGCGCGCCACCGCCAGACCGCTGGCCCAGCAGAAACCCCAATAGGGTGGCTCGTGCAGAATTCGCTGGATTTCGTCCTGACTGAATTGGCGATCCATGTTGTCGCCATCGATCAGCCACAGCTGCAATTCGGTGTCCGGCAACGCACAGACCTTGAGTCTGGCGTCGCCGAGCAGTTCACCTAACGCCTGTTGCAGGTCGAGCGGTGCCGTCATGGTGCTTTGACAAATTGCAGTTGGCCCAGCGCCTGAGTGGTCGGCTGGGTGATGGTCTGCGACGGCAGGTGCAGGATCAATTGGCCGGACTGGCTGGCGCGACCGCGCAACTCAACCCGCGCACCGGCCGGGAAGGCGTCCGGGTTGAAACGCAGGCGGAACGGTAGAACCTGGTTGTTGCCGATCAGGCTGGAACTGGCGAGCAATTGTTGCGGGCGATCCTTTGCATCGATCACCAGCAACGCCAGCTCGACTTCGGCACCGGCCGGCACGCCCTGAAGGGTGCCACTCAATTCGCGTTGATAGGCGGGCAGCGGGCCAAGCTCGGCGGCCTCTTTGGCTTTTTTCTGCGCCTGTTGCGGCGCGGGGCCTGGCGTCGGCGGCTGAGGCTTGGGTGCATCGCTGCCACAGGCCACCAGCAGGCTGAAAAGACTGAGCAAAACGAGCGGACGTAACGGCATTGGATGCTCCGGCAAAATGAAATCCATGGATCAAACGATCATGCCGTTCTGTATACCGCAAAGCCTATGGCTTGTCTTGCCACCGGGATGCGCTACCATGGCCCTCCCTTTTTTTGTTGCCAGCCACCCGGCACGCCCCCTTCGGCGGTGCCAACGACCCCAAGGACATCGACTCGCGGCTGGTCGCCGAGGGCGAACAGGTGCGCCGCCGGCGTGAATGCCTGGCCTGCGGCGAACGTTTCACGACGTTCGAGACGGCCGAACTGGTGTTGCCGCGCCTGATCAAAACCGACGGCAGCCGCCAACCGTTCGACGAAGAAAAACTCCGTGCCGGCATGCAACGCGCCCTGGAGAAACGTCCGGTGAGCGTCGAGCGCCTCGAATCCTCTCTGGTTCACATCAAGCACAAGCTGCGCGCCACCGGCGAGCGCGAGGTCAAATCCCTCGTGGTCGGCGAACTGGTCATGGCCGAGCTGCAAAAGCTTGATGAAGTCGCCTACATCCGATTCGCGTCGGTGTACAAACGCTTCCAGGACCTCAACGAATTCCGCGAAGAAATCGACCGCCTCGCCCGCGAACCGGTGAAAGAATGACCACCGTCGCCGAGCAGGCCATCCTCGACGCCCACTTCATGGCGCGTGCGCTGGAACTGGCGCGCAAAGGTCACTACACCACCCATCCCAATCCTCGGGTTGGCTGCGTGGTGGTGCGTGACGGGCAGATTGTCGGCGAAGGCTGGCATCAACGTGCCGGCGAACCGCACGCCGAAGTCCATGCCCTGCGCGCCGCCGGTGAGCTGGCCCGGGGCGCGACCGCTTATGTGACCCTCGAACCGTGCAGCCACCATGGCCGCACGCCGCCGTGCGCCGATGCGCTGGTGAATGCTGGCGTAGGCCGCGTGGTCGCAGCGATGCGTGATCCTAATCCGCAGGTTGCCGGACGTGGATTGCAGCGCCTGGCCGATGCCGGCATCGCCACTGAAAGCGGTGTCCTGGAAGCTGAAGCGCGCAAGCTCAATCAAGGTTTTCTGAAGCGCATGGAACACGGCTTGCCGTTCGTGCGGGTCAAGTTGGCCATGAGCCTCGATGGTCGTACAGCGATGGAAAGTGGTGAGAGCCAGTGGATTACCGGCCCGGCCGCACGTTCAGCCGTACAGCGTCTGCGCGCTGAGGCCGCCGTGGTGCTGACCGGTGCCGATACGGTACTGGCCGATGGCGCGCGTTTGACTGTGCGGGCCGATGAATTGGGTCTGGATACCGAACAAACCGCATTGGTCATGAGCCGTCCGCCGCTACGCGTATTGATCGACGGCCGCCTACGGGTGCCGCTGGATGCGCCGTTCTTCAAGGCCGGCCCGGCGTTGGTCGCCACCTGTGTCGCGATCGAAGAGCAATACGCTCACGGTCCCGAGTGCCTGATCGTGCCGGGTGAGGACGGGCAGGTCGATCTGCATCAATTGCTGATCGAACTGGCCGGTCGCGGCGTCAACGAAGTGCTGGTTGAGGCGGGCCCACGTCTGGCCGGCGCCTTTGCTCAGTTGGGTCTGGTCGATGAGTTCGTGATCTTCATCGCCGGCAAGTTTCTCGGTTCCACGGCGCGTCCATTGCTGGACTGGCCGCTGGCCCATATGAAGGATGCGCCGGAGCTGAAAATCACTGAAATTCGCGCGGTGGGCGATGACTGGCGAGTCACTGCCAACCCTGTCCTTTCGGCGAGCGTATAATTCCCGGCCATCGCGTTAGCGCTGGCTCAGTTCTCAAGGAGAACCCCATGTTTACCGGCATCATCGAATCCATCGGCAGTATCCGCGCATTGACCCCAAAGGGCGGTGATGTGCGGGTCCACGTCGCCACCGGCAAGCTCGACCTGAGCGACGTCAAACTCGGCGACAGCATCGCGGTCAACGGCGTCTGCCTGACTGCCGTTGAACTGCCAGGCGACGGCTTTGCCGCCGACGTCAGCCGTGAAACCCTCGACTGCACCGCCATGAATGACCTGAAAAGCGGCAGCCCGGTCAATCTGGAAAAAGCCCTGACCCCGACCACCCGTCTCGGCGGGCACCTGGTCAGCGGTCACGTCGACGGCGTCGGCGAAATCGTCGCGCGCAGCGACAATGCCCGCGCCGTGGAATTTCGCATCCGCGCGCCGAAAGACCTGGCCAAGTACATCGCCCATAAAGGCTCGATCACCGTCGACGGCACCAGCCTGACCGTGAACGCCGTCGATGGCGCCGAGTTCATGCTGACGATCATTCCGCACACCCTGAGCGAAACCATCATGGCGTCGTACACGCCGGGTCGCCGGGTGAACCTGGAAGTCGATTTGCTGGCACGTTATCTGGAGCGTCTGCTTTTGGGCGACAAGGCCGCAGAGTCGACATCCGGCGGCACGATCACTGAAAGCTTTCTGGCCCAAAACGGCTACCTCAAATCCTGAAGCTCTAAATTCGAAAGAAGGGGGGTGCCTTGTGGCGCTCAATAGCATCGAAGAACTGGTTGAAGACATCCGCCAAGGCAAGATGGTCATCCTCATGGATGACGAAGACCGCGAGAACGAAGGCGACCTGATCATGGCCGCCGAGTGCTGCCAGGCCGAACACATCAACTTCATGGCCAAGCACGCCCGTGGCCTGATCTGCATGCCGATGAGCCGCGAGCGCTGCGAACTGTTGAAGCTGCCGCTGATGGCGCCGCGCAACGGTTCCGGTTTCGGCACCAAATTCACCGTTTCGATCGAAGCGGCCGAAGGCGTGACCACCGGCATCTCCGCCGCCGACCGTGCGCGCACTGTGCAAGCGGCTGCTGCCAAGGATGCCAAGGCTGAAGACATCGTCAGCCCGGGCCACATCTTCCCGCTGATGGCGCAGGCCGGCGGCACCCTCGCGCGCGCGGGCCACACCGAAGCCGCTTGCGACCTCGCACGCATGGCCGGTTTCGAGCCGAGCGGGGTGATCTGCGAAGTGATGAACGACGACGGCACCATGTCCCGTCGCGCCGAACTGGAAGCTTTCGCCGCTGAACACAACATCAAGATCGGCACCATTGCCGACCTGATTCACTACCGGATGATCCACGAGCGTACCGTTCAGCGGATTGCCGAGCAGCCGCTGGACAGTGAACTGGGCCAATTCAACCTGGTGACCTATCGTGATTCCGTGGAAGGCGACGTGCACATGGCGCTGACCCTGGGCACTGTTTGCGCCGAAGAGCCAACGCTGGTTCGCGTGCACAATATGGATCCGCTGCGTGACTTGCTGATGGTCAAGCAACCCGGCCGCTGGAGCCTGCGCGCCGCCATGGCGGCGGTTGCCGAGGCCGGTAGCGGTGTGGTGCTGTTGCTCGGTCACCCGCTCGATGGCGACGTGTTGCTGGCGCATATCCGTGAAACCGGTGATCAGCCGGCACCGAAAAAACCGACCACCTACAGCATCGTCGGTGCCGGTTCGCAGATCCTGCGAGACCTCGGTGTACGCAAAATGCGCTTGATGTCTGCGCCAATGAAATTTAATGCGATATCCGGTTTCGATCTGGAAGTTGTAGAATACGTGCCCTCCGAATAATGACCGGTTGTTTCCGGACTCCGATTCGCGGCAAATAAATCACTGAGGGACGCGTAGCAGACGCGTCCCGGCTCTTTAAGAGAACTGACGAATGACCCTGAAGACCATCGAAGGTACCTTCATCGCCCCTAAAGGCCGCTACGCTTTGGTAGTGGGCCGTTTCAACAGCTTCGTGGTTGAAAGCCTGGTCAGCGGTGCAGTTGATGCCCTGGTTCGCCACGGCGTGAGCGAAAGCGACATCACCATCATCCGCGCACCTGGCGCCTTCGAAATCCCGCTGGTAGCGCAGAAAGTCGCCCAGAAAGGTGAATTCGCAGCCATCATCGCCCTCGGCGCGGTCATTCGTGGCGGTACTCCGCACTTCGAATACGTGGCAGGCGAGTGCACCAAGGGTCTGGCCCAGGTGTCCATGGAGTTCGGCGTGCCGGTCGCTTTCGGCGTCCTGACCGTTGATTCCATCGAGCAAGCCATCGAACGTTCCGGCACCAAGGCCGGTAACAAAGGTGCCGAAGCTGCCCTGTCCGCTCTGGAAATGGTCAGCCTGCTGGCGCAGTTGGAGGCCAAGTGATTAGCGACGAAAGCGATCGTTTCAACCCGCGCGAGCCGCGTCCAACCGACGCCGGCAAGCCTTCGAAAAGTGAAAAGCGCCGCGCTGCCCGTCAGTTGGCGACTCAAGCGTTGTACCAGCGCCACATGGCCAGTACTTCGCTGAACGAAATCGAAGCGCAGTTCCGCGTCGATAACGATTTCACCTTCGCCGATGCCAGCTACTTCCACGACATCCTGCACGGTGTTCCGGCCAGTCTGACCGAGATCGACACTGCGCTGGCGCCGTGCCTGGACCTGACCATCGAAGAGCTCGACCCGGTTGAACTGTGCGTACTGCGCCTGTCGACCTGGGAACTGCTCAAGCGCGTTGACGTGCCGTACCGCGTTGTGATCAACGAAGGTATCGAGCTGGCGAAAGTCTACGGTTCGACCGACGGTCACAAGTTCGTCAACGGCGTGCTCGACAAGCTGGCGCCGCGCCTGCGTGAAGCTGAAGTGAAGGCGTTCAAGCGCTGAAACGCGCTTGAAACCTCAATGGGCGAATTCGAGCTGATCCGCAATTTCTTCGCCGCCGCGCCTTGTGCGCAGGGCGGCGAAGGCGTTGCTCTGGGGATCGGCGATGACTGCGCCTTGCTCGCTGTTCCCCCCGGGGAACAGTTGGCGATTTCCACCGATACGCTGGTGGCCGGTGTGCATTTCGCCGACCCCTGCGATCCGTTTCTGCTCGGTCAGCGCTCGCTGGCCGTCGCGGTCAGCGATCTGGCCGCCATGGGCGCCACGCCCGTTGCCTTTACCCTTGCCCTGACTGTGCCGACGGTGACTGCCGATTGGTTGCAGGCCTATGCCCACGGTTTGAACCGCATGGCGCAGAACTGCGGCGTTGCGTTGGTGGGCGGCGATACCACGCGCGGGCCGTTGAGCCTGACGGTGACCGTGTTTGGTCGCGTGCCTGCGGGCCTGGCGTTGACCCGTAGCGGTGCGCAGCCGGGTGACTTGCTATGTGTCGGCGGTGAGCTGGGCAATGCCGCTGGCGCACTGCCGCTGGTGCTGGGGCAGCGTGACGCCGAAGCGCCTATCGCCCAACCGCTGCTCGATCATTACTGGTCGCCGCAGCCGCAACTCGCCCTCGGTCAGGCCCTGCGCGGCAAAGCCACGTCGGCGCTGGATATCTCCGATGGCCTGCTCGCCGATTGCGGTCATATCGCGCTGGCATCACAGGTGCGGCTTGAGATTGAACGCGAGCGCGTACCGCTGTCGGATGCATTAGTGGCGTTTCTCGGTCAGCGCGGCGCCGAGCGTGCCGCGCTGAGCGGCGGCGATGATTACGTGCTGGCGTTCACCCTGCCGTCCGTCGAGTTGCCGGCGTTGTTGGCCAATGGCTGGCCGATCCATGTGATCGGTCGTGTGTCAGAAGGTCAGGGCGTGATTCTGCTGGATCGCGAAGGGCACGACATCACCCCGCAAATCCGGGGCTATCAACATTTTCAGGAGACACCGTGACAGATCACCCGAAACAGGTTCCGGCCGAATTCGTTCCGCCGTCGGTCTGGCGCAATCCCTGGCATTTCCTCGCGTTCGGCTTTGGCTCCGGCACCTTGCCGAAAGCGCCGGGCACGTGGGGCTCGTTAGTTGCGCTACCCTTTATTCCGTTGTGGCAGATGTTGCCCGATTGGGGTTACTGGTTGATGCTCGGGATCACCATGCTGTTCGGCTTCTGGCTGTGCGGCAAGGTCGCCGACGATCTGCGGGTACACGACCACGAAGGCATCGTCTGGGACGAAATGGTCGGGATGTGGATCACCCTCTGGCTGGTGCCGGAAGGCTGGTACTGGTTGCTCGCGGGTTTTCTGGTGTTCCGTTTCTTCGACATTCTCAAACCATGGCCAATTCGCTGGATCGACCGGCATGTGCATGGCGGCGTCGGCATCATGCTCGACGACGTGCTGGCCGGCGTATTTGCCTGGCTGGCGATGCAGGGGCTGGTGTGGGTTTTCGCCTGATTCCAAGGGATGTCAGGGGTAAGTGAGGAGACTAGGGATGGCTCGACGCTGGTTGGCGGTGATGTTTTTTGCTTTGCTGGGCACGGTGGCCAGTGCGCAGGAAGCTGTGCCGACGCCTGCGGTCATCCATCTGGCCAGCGAAGACTGGGAAGACTACACCGCCGCCGACGGCCATGGCCTCGGTTGGGACGTGTTGCGCAAGGTGTTCGAACCGGCCGGCGTGAAGCTGGACATTCGCACGGTGCCGTACACCCGTTCGATCGGTCTGGTGCAGTTGAAGGAAGTCGATGCGCTGGTCGGCTCCTATCGCGACGAAGCCGAGCAAGTCCTGTATCCGCACTGGAATTTTGATTCCGACCACATTTACGCACTGGGTCTGGCGAGCAACCCATCGCCGACTCAGGCGACGCTGGGCAAGTATCGCCTGGCCTGGGTGCGTGGCTATCGTTACGAAAACTACCTGCCGAACATCAAGCGTTACAACCAGATCGAGCGTCGTACCGGCATTCTGTCGATGCTCAAGCAGGGGCGGGCGGATTACTACATTGATGCGTTGACCGAGATTGAAGCCGTGGTGAAAACCGCAGCCGATCCAGCGCAGTATCGCTATTCACACCTGGCCGAGCTGCCGCTGTTTCTCGGCTTTGCCGACACTCCGCAGGCGCGAGCGCTGATGGCTCTGTATGACCAGCGTATGGAGCAGTTGGTGAAGAGCGGCGAGTTGAAACCGATTTTCGAGAAGTGGCAGCAGCCGTATCCCTTCAACCCGAACTGACCACATACCCCTGTGGGAGCGAGCCTGCTCGCGAAAGCGGTGGTTCAGCCAGCATTGGGGCGACTGACAGGACGCCTTCGCGAGCAGGCTCGCTCCCACAAGGATCTACGCCAGTCAGTAGTTATCAAACTTTTTGATCGTTATCCCCGATAATTCAGCCTAAGCGTCTGCAGGAACCTGCTGTTACAATGCCCGCCTGCGAATTTTCAGACTCTTTAGATCAGGAGCACGCCGGTGCCTGTCGTCTTTGTCGCCGCTTCCAAGCTGCCAACACCTTTTGCGCAATTCACCATGCACGGTTTTCTCGATGAAGCCACCGGCCGCGAGCACGTCGTGCTGAGCCTGGGTGAAATTGCCGACGGTGCCCCGGTACTCGGCCGGTTGCACTCCGAATGCCTGACGGGCGATGCCTTGTTCAGCCAGCGTTGTGACTGCGGCTCGCAACTCGAAGGCGCGCTCAAGGCGATCGCTCGCGAGGGCCGTGGCGTGTTGCTGTACCTGCGCCAGGAAGGTCGTGGCATCGGTCTGCTGAACAAGATTCGCGCTTATGAATTGCAGGACGGCGGCGCCGACACCGTTGAAGCCAACGAGCGTCTGGGCTTTGCCGCCGACCAGCGCGACTACGCCATGTGCCTGCCGATGCTTGAGCATCTGGGCGTGAAATCCCTGCGCCTGATGACCAACAACCCGCGCAAGGTCAAAGCCTTGACCGACATGGGCATCACCGTGGCGGAGCGCGTGCCGTTGCACACTGGCCACAACCCGCACAACAAACTGTACCTGGCGACCAAGGCCAGCAAGCTCGACCACATGATGGGCAACGAGCACCAGGGCGAGGTTGATCGCGCGTGACCCGTGGTCAGGTGCGGCGCCGATTGTCGGTCGATTGGTGGAAATACCTGGCGCTGGCGCTGGTGCCGCTGTTCGTGCTCAACGCACTGTTTGGTCAGGGCAAAGGAATTCTGCCAGTACTGGCGATGCCGTTTTTTATCGCCGGTGTGGCATCGATGTTTGTCAGCCTGAAGTTTTTCGGCCGTTACAAACATGCGCTGATCGCCACGCAAAAAGCCCTCGATACCCCGGATGAACCGGCCGCGTGGATTGCCCTCGCTGCGCGTCGTCGGGCGGCTTTTCTGGCGGCAGCCTTGCCGGCGTGGATCGGCGCACTGGCGGTGTTCGTCGGTCTCGAAGCAGTGCCACTGATGCTGCTGGCACTGTCCACGGCGGTGCTGTTTTATCTCTACCGTATCCCGCGTCAACTCGGCTGATGCGCTGTCTCTGGCTGGCGGTTCTGCTGCTGGCCGTCAGTGGCCCTGCGCTAGCGCAACTGCGAGTGGTCAGCCTCGCGCCGTCGCTTTCTGAAATCGTCGTTGAACTGGATTCGGCTGATCTGTTGGTCGGTGTGCTGGATGCCGGTGAGCGTCCGACCGAGATTGCCAGCGTGCCGTCGGTTGGGCGCTATGGGCAACTCGACATGGAACAGTTGCTGAGCTTAAAGCCTGATTTGCTGTTGCTGTGGCCCGGCAGCGTCGGCCCGGCGCAGCGTGATCAGCTCAAGCGTCTGGGCATCCCGACCTTCGTTGCCGAACCGCATTCCCTCGAACAACTCGCTGCGCAGATCGAAGGCATTGCCGCGCAGTTGGGGCGTCCCGAGCGTGGGGTGAAACGTGCGGCTGCGTTGCGCGACCAACTCGCAGCGCTTCGCCAGCGTTATCGCCGGGATGTGCCGTTGCGGGTGTTCTACCAAGTCTGGGACAAGCCGCTGTACACCGTCGGGGGCGGGCAGATCATCAGTGATGCGCTGGAAGTGTGCGGGGCGCGCAATGTGTTCGGCGATCTGAGTCTGCCGGCGCCACAGGTGAGTATCGAGGCGGTGTTGCAGCGTGATCCGGAGGTGATTCTGGCGGGGGATCAGGCGCAGTTGAATGCGTGGAAGGCCTGGCCGCAAGTGGCAGCGGTGAAACAGGGGAAATTACTGTTGGTCACCGATAAAGGCCTTGAACGCCCCAGCGGCCAGATGATCGACGCCACCGCCAAGCTCTGCCAATTGATCGCGCCGAACAGGTGATTCTGTAGGAGCTGCCGAAGGCTGCGATCTTTTGACCTTGTTGTTTGACTGAGTCGGAAACGCCGAAGATCAAGATCAAAAGATCGCAGCCTTCGGCAGCTCCTACAGGGGGCTCAGTTGATTTCGGGAGTCCAGGTCACCCCAAACATCCACACCCGACCTTCCTCGCGATAACCGTACTGGCTGCCGTCATAGCTGTAATTCGCCCGGCTGTAACCCTTGTCCAACAGGTTGTCGACCTTCAGATCCAGCTTGATCTCGCGATTCAACGCCCAACTGCTGCGCAAGCCGAACAGCGCATAGCCACCCAGCGCCTGCGTATTGTCCTTGTCGTCATAACTGCTGCTGACCGCCTGCCAACTGGCGCCGAGGCTGACTTGGTCAAACTGTCGATCCAGATCCCAACTCAACGTGCGCCGCGCACGCCGGGCCAAGGTGTGTCCGCTATCGCGGTCGCGCGGGTCGATGATCGCCACGCCCAGATTGCTCTGCCAGTTGAACAGCTCCTGCTTCAGCGCCGCTTCAAAGCCGTTGATTCGAGCTGAAGCGACATTTTCCGGACGTGAATTGCTGCCGAAGATAATTGCGTCTTCCAGATCCGTTCGGTAAATCGAGGCTTCGAGACGGCTGCTGTCGGTCAACTGGCTACGCCATTGCAGCTCGTAACTTTTCGAGGTTTCCGGCTTCAGATTCGGGTTGCTGAAATCCGGGTAGTAAAGGTCGTTGAAAGTCGGTGCACGAAAGCCTTCGCTGTAGCTGAGCAGCAGATCGTTGTCCGGATTCAGTGGCAGGGTGAACGTGCCACTCCAGGTGTTCTGGCTGCCAAACTGCTGGTTGTCGTCGTGACGCAGACCGAGTTCAGTGGAGAAACTGTCGGCCTGATAACGATGCTGGATAAATGCCGCCCGGTTCCAGCGGCTGTCCTCATCGAATGCGGTGCTGCTGTTGACTCGATCTTCGTACCAGTCGCCGCCGAGGATCAGGCTGTTGCGCGCGTCCAGAGTCAGGTCGTTCTGCCAGTTCACCGAGTCGCGGTAGGTGTTGAACACCGTGCGCTCGTCGCTGAGTTTGTCGAAGGTCTTCTCGCGGTTTTCGGTGTGGCCGAACTCGACGCGGGTTTTCCAGGTTTCGTTGACCCGCGCGTCGACGTAACTGCTGACGCTGCTGACGTTGAAATCGCTGTAGGGCTGCTGCTGCACCGAATCGAACGTGGTCGTGTCGAAGCGGCCGAAGGGGTTGTCGAACTCGCTCTTGCCTCGGTTATCCAGCAGATTGGCACCAATTTCGATGTCATCGGTCAGCGCATGACTGAGGCTCAGGCTGACGGACTTATTGCGGTAAGCATCGTGATCGCTGTCGCTTGGGTACGACTCATGGGTACGGTCGATCCCGGCGGTTTCATCCAGGCTCGCACCAAGATTGAAGCGGGTTTTATCGTCGCCCCCGGATAGCCCAAGGCTGCGTTCCCAGGTCTGGTTGCTGCCAAAACCGACGTGCATCCGCGGCTGCAAACCCTGTTCGCTGCCACGGCGGGTGAAGATCTGGATCACCCCGCCAATCGCATCGCTGCCGTAAATCACCGAACGCGAACCGCGCAGCACTTCCACGCGCTCGATCTGTGCGATGTTCAGGTGCTGCAGATTGCTGTCGCCCGAGGTGGAGTTGCCGATGCGCTGGCCATCGACCAAAACCAGACTTTGCGCCGATTGCGTGCCGCGAATGTAGATCCCCGGCAGACTGCCGCGCCCGCCGGTCTGCGCCACTTGCACGCCCGGCACGCGCCGCAGCAAGTCCGGCACGTCGCTCGGTTGCAGACGATCGATGTCTTCGCGAGTGAATACCGTGTTGGCGGCGCTGCTGTCGTTGCGCGCTTCGATCTGACGGTTGGCGGAGATCAGCACATCCGGCAGTTTCAGTGCCTGATCACGCTCGAAGTTGTCGGCGAGGGCGTTGGCCGATGGCAGCAGAAAGAAGGGCAGGGCGAGGCGCGAGAGGTTCATCGGGCGTCCGTTGTCATTGTTGATATCCACAAAACAAATGTGGGAGCGAGCCTGCTCGCGAATGCGGTGTATCAGTCAGCAATGATTTGACTGACAGTCCGCCTTCGCGAGCAGGCTCGCTCCCACAGGGGTATTGCGTTTACTTGTCGAGCAGGGTCAGACGCTCACGAATCGACGCTTCGATCCCGGCCTCATCCAGCCCGCATTCGGCCAGCATCTGCGCCGGTTTCGCGTGCTCGACGTAAACATCCGGCAAGCCCAGATGCAACATCGACTTGAGGATGTTCTCCCGTGCCAGGAACTCGCTGACCGCGCCGCCGGCGCCGCCCATGATTGCGTTCTCTTCGATGGTCACCAGCAACTCGTGGCTGCCGGCAATCTCGCGTACCAGCGCTTCATCCAGTGGCTTGACGAAACGCATGTCGACCACCGTGGCATCCAGCTTCTCGGCGACTTTCAGCGCCTCGGCCAGTTGCACACCGAACACCAGCAAAGCCACCTTGCTGCCATGACGGCGGACGATGCCCTTGCCGATTTCGATCGGCTCGAGATCTTTCTCGATGGCGGCATTCGGGCCGCTGCCGCGTGGATAACGCACTGCCGCCGGGCCGTTGTAGAGATGGCCGGTGGTGAGCATCTTGCGCAGCTCGTTTTCATCGCTCGGGGTCATGATGACCATGCCCGGGATGCAACGCAGGTACGACAGATCGAAACTGCCAGCGTGGGTCGGACCGTCTTCGCCGACCAGACCGGCACGGTCGATGGCGAACAACACGTCGAGGTTTTGCACCGCAACGTCATGCACCAGTTGATCGTAACCACGCTGCAGGAACGTCGAGTAGATCGCCACTACCGGTTTTGCGCCTTCGCAGGCCATGCCGGCAGCGAATGTCACCGCGTGTTGCTCGGCAATTGCCACGTCGAAGTAGCGCAGCGGGAAGCGTTCGCTGAACGCCACCAGATCCGAGCCTTCCTTCATCGCCGGGGTGATCCCGACCAGACGTGGATCGGCGGCGGCCATGTCGCACAGCCACTCGCCAAACACTGCTGAATACTTTGGCCCGCTGGCCTGCTTCGGCGCGGCGGCCGGAGCGTCCAGTGGTTCGAGTTTGGTGATGGCGTGGTAACCGATCGGGTCGACTTCCGCCGGGGCGAAGCCTTTGCCTTTCTTGGTGACGATGTGCAGGAACTGCGGGCCTTTCAGATCGCGCATGTTGCGCAGCGTGGCGATCAGCGTTGGCAGGTCGTGGCCGTCGATCGGGCCGATGTAGTTCCAGCCCAGCTCTTCGAACAGGGTGCCGGGAACCAGCATGCCTTTGGCGTATTCTTCGGTACGACGGGCGATTTCCCAGGCGCCGGGCAGGCGCGACAGGACTTTCTTGCTGCCTTCACGCATGCTCGCGTAAGTGCGGCTGGAAAGGATCTTCGCCAGATAATTCGACAGACCGCCGACATTGCGCGAGATCGACATGTCGTTGTCGTTGAGGATCACCAGCATGTTGGCGTTCACTTCCGGCGCATGGTTCAGCGCCTCGAAGGCCATGCCGGCGGTCAACGCGCCGTCGCCGATCACCGCGATTGCCTTGCGATCGCTGTTCTGCAGGCGGGCTGCAATGGCCATGCCCAGCGCAGCGCTGATCGAGGTGCTGGAGTGGCCGACGCCAAAGGTGTCGTACTCGCTCTCGGCGCGACGCGGGAACGCGGCAATGCCGTCCTTCTGACGCAGGCTGCCCATGCGCTCGCGGCGACCGGTGAGGATCTTGTGCGGATAGGCCTGATGACCGACGTCCCACAGCAGACGGTCGTCCGGTGTGTCGAAGACGTAATGCAACGCGATGGTCAGCTCGATCACGCCCAGGCCGGCACCGAAATGCCCACCGGTCTGACCGACCGTGTAGAGCAGTTCCAGGCGCAACTCATCGGCCAGGGTTTCCAGCTCGGCTTCGCCTAACCGGCGCAGGCCGTCCGGCGTGTTCGCGCGGTCGAGCAGGGGCGTGGTCGGGCGCTTGCGGGGAATCTCATGAAACGTCGTGGGCATCAGGCGAATCGTTATAGGTATAGAAGATGCGGCAGTTTACCTGATGCATCGCCCCCTGCCCACGCGTTGGTTTTTTTTGGCGGATTCGCCGTCAGCTGCGGCGCTCGACGATATACCGGGCCAGCTCGCGCAAAGGCTCGGCTGCCGCGTCAAACGGTCGCAGGGCGTGCAGGGCCTGATCACGCAGTTCCAGCGCGTAGGCTTTGGCGGCGTCGAGACCGAGCAGGGCCGGGTAAGTTGGTTTGTCACGAGCGATGTCGGCGCCCTGGCGTTTGCCGAGGGTTTCGGTATCGCTTTCGACGTCGAGGATGTCGTCCTGCACCTGAAAGGCCAGGCCGATGGCCTGTGCATATGACTGCAGGGCCTTGAGTTCATCCTGCTCGGCACGGCCGCTGGCCAGAGCGCCGAGTTTGACGCTGACTTCGATCAGCGCGCCGGTCTTGTGCCGGTGCATCTGTTCGAGGGCTTGCTGATCGAGTTTCAAACCGACCGAACCAAGGTCGATGGCTTGACCGCCGACCATGCCTGCCGGGCCGGCGGCGTTAGCCAGCGCGGTGACCATTTGCAGGCGAATGTCGCTGCTGCAATCGCTCAAGCGCGGGTCAAGCAGGGTGCTGAAGGCCAGGCTCTGCAAACCGTCACCGGCGAGAATCGCGCAGGCTTCGTCGAATTTCTTGTGCGTGGTTGGCTGGCCGCGACGCAGATCGTCGTCGTCCATCGCCGGCAAATCATCGTGAACCAGCGAATAAGCGTGGATCAGCTCGACCGCGCAAGCCGCGCCGTTGGCTTGCTCAGCCTTGCCACCGAGCGCTTCGCACGCGGCGTAGGCCAGCAGCGGGCGCACGCGTTTGCCGCCGTTCATCACGCTGTAGCGCATGGCTTCGTAAAGCCGCGCCAGCTCCGGCAACGGCGCATTGAACAGGGTTTCCAGCGCTGCGTTAACCCGGGTCTGGCTGGTCGCCGTGTACGCCGCAATCATTCTGGCTGTTCCGCGTCGAAGGGTTCCTCGGCGAGTTCGCCATCGCGCTCCAGCAGCACTTGCACCTTCTGCTCGGCTTGCGCCAGCGCTGCCTGGCAATCACGGGTCAGACCGATGCCCTGCTCGAAAGCGGTCAGCGAGTCTTCCAGCGACAATTCACCGTTCTCCAGACGCTCGACCAGTGTTTGCAGGTCGGCGAGGGACTGTTCGAAATCCAGTGCAGCTTTTTTGCGGGCCATGGCGGCGATTTCCGGTTGACGTTAAACCGGCGCGACACTAGCAGATAGGGGGTTTATGGGCAAATGAGCGGGCCGCCTCCCAAGGACAGAAATGGCACTGTGGTAAGTGAGATTAATGTTTGGCTCTGTCGGGATAGTTGATCTGGTAGCGCGTACTACGACCGCCCCCCGGCAAGCGTTGCAGGCAACCTTTCTCCAGCAACTCCGCAAGATGCCGGGTCGCCGTGGCCTTCGACACTTTCGCCACCGCTTGATATTGCCCGGCACTGATGCCGTGCTCAAAGCCCCGCTCGCCGCCGTCGAGCAGGCGGTTAAGCACTTTAACCTGCTCCGCCGAAAGTTCGGACTCACGGTGTGCCTGCCAGAAACGCGTCTTGCCCAGCACGCTTTCAATTCGAGTGATGGCTTGTTGCAAACTGCTTAGCAACGTTTGCAGGAACCATGTGAGCCATTCAGTGATATCCAGTGTGGCTTTCTGGCTCGACTCCAGAATCCGGTAGTAGCCGGAACGATCATCCAGAATGCTCGCCGACATGGCGTAGAAACGGATCGCTTGAGCTTCGCCTTGCGCCAGTGCCAGATCAGTGATGGTGCGGGTCAGGCGACCGTTGCCATCGTCGAACGGATGCAAGGTAACAAACCAGAAATGGGCGATGCCCGCGCGAAGCATCGGGTCGAGTGCTGTCTGATGCTGGCTGGCCTCGAACCATTGGAGAAATTGGTCGAGCTGCTGTTCAAGACCTTGGCGTGGTGGGGCTTCGAAATGAACGGTCGGGCGATCAATGCGACCCGAAACCACCTGCATTGGCTCGTCACCGCGTAGCGCGCCCACATGCATTGAGCGCGCAGTAAGGTCAGCCTCTTGATCAGGAAACAGCCACTGGTGCCATTCCAGCAGGCGTTTCAGGGTCAACGGATCGGCGAGTCGACGGGTGGCATCCAGCATTAGCTGCGCCAGACCTTCACTGCGTTGACTGACTTTATCGCCGTCGATCAACTCCAGGCCCAAACGTCGCGCCAAAGATGAACGCACGGAGCCGACATTCAGTTGCTCACCTTCGATGGCCGAAGACGTCACGATATTCTGCAAAAGGGCATCCAGTTCGGTCTGAGCCCCCAGAGAGTCACCTACTGAACCGGCCATCCCCATCAACTGACCCTGTGCCTGTACACACTCGCGCAACAACGGCGTCAGGCGTTCTGCCTGCCAGTTGAAGTCGGGCCAATCGGGCTGCTGCCAGATCCAGTGAGTTGCCATTCGTTGTCTGCCTTGAGTCCGTGAGCCGAATAGAAAAGCTATTCGGCTCATTTTGTGAGCCGAATATGACGGCTATTCGGCTCGCCGTCCACCGGATTGGCTTGATTCCTACAGTAAAAGCACATGTATCCGATTGTTAAAAAACCGCCGAATCGCTAATCTTCGCGCCTTCTACGACCCCATAGTCACGGGTCTTTCAGACGAAACGCAGTTTCACCGCTGTGAAGTACCGAGGATCGGGTGCAAGGTTTCGTTCAGGCATGGCAGGAGGCATCACATGCGTTCATTTCTTTGGCTGCTGATCGGCCTGGCCTGCGCGCCCGCGTTGCTGGCTGCGCCGAGTGCCGAGTTGTCGGAACCGGTGGGTGGCTGGCGCTATCACGGCCTGCTCGATCGCACGGAAAACCCGCAAGTCGCCTACCCGACGCCGCCGATCGATCGCGGCGTCCAGCGCAATCGCACGATGATCCAGGGCCAGCTCAAAGCCATCGGCCACATGCGCCCGCCGCACAGTCTCGCTGTGAATGGCAATCCACTGAATCTGTACACCGACGACCAAGGGCGTTTCGCCCGGCCGTACGCGTTCGGTGCCGGCTCCAACAGTGTTGAAGTGATCAGCGCCGAGGGCCAGTCGCTCAAGCGCGTGCAATTTTATGAAGCAAATAACTTGCGCACGCCGGCACGTATTCGTCTTGTCTTGGGCTGGGACGATCCGAAAGCCGAGCTCGATCTGCACATTGTCACCCCCGACGGTCAGCATGCGTTCTGGGCGCGTCCGGCGTTGAACAATGGCGGCGGTCTCGACCCGGATGGCGTCGATGGTCCGGGCCCGGAAATGTTCACCATGACCGCGCCGCTGCACGGCACCTATCTGGTTTACGTCAACTATTGGGGCAACTTCGGCAACGGCGGCTATAACTTCGAGGAGACCAGCAATCAGAACGAGGTCATTACCTCGCAAATCACGCTGGTGCTCAACGAAAACACCGTCGACGAAAAACGCGAAACGTTCATCGTGCCCCTGCGGGCGATCGGTGATCTGCTGCTGGTCAAGACTTTCAACTATTAAGCATTCCGCCACGGATGAAATCCTGAGCTTTGGGAAATGAGCGAGAAGATGAGCGATAACACTGTTACTTCGGCTGCCGACACGCCGGCGGCCAAACCTTCGCGACGCTGGCCGCTGTTGCTGGCCGGGTTGTGCCTGGTGGCCGGGGTGGCGGGTGGTTTTGGCTGGCTGCTGCTCAAGCCCAAGGCACCGCCGGCGGAATTGGCCAGTGACAAGCTTGGCCTGAGCCGTCCGGATGCGTTGCTGGAAACCCGCTCGCTAAGCCAGTTGCCCAAGGACTTGCTGACCGTGCCGTTTCTCAAAGCCACGCTCACCGAAGATTTCGTCTTCTATTACGAAACCCACGCCGACCGCCTCGGGCTGATCGGCAGCCTGCGCCGGATCATCTACGAGCATGACCTGAAACTGCAGGACAGCTTGATCGAAGAACTTTTCGATCAACCGGCCGACGTCGCGTTGTGGCGTGGCGCGGATGGTCGCTTGAAGGATTTCCTGCTGGTGATGGACCGTGGCGGTCTGGCGAAACTGCTTGAGCCATTGGCAAAGGTTGCGCTGGATGACACGCAGCTAAGTCAGATGGGCGAGCTCAAGGTCGGCGGCGACACTGTGCCGCTGTACCAACTGACCTATAACGCCAGCAAAGCCCTGTTGTTCGCCTCTCGCGGCGACAAACTGGTGGTGCTGTCCAATCCGGCCAAGTATTACGACCCGGAAAGCGGCGTCTCCGAAGAGTCGGGCCACGTCTCGCCACAAGCGCTGGCGGCGTTGCTCAACGGCGAAAAACTGTTCCCTGAGGCGTTCGGTCTGCCGGCTAAAACCCCGGAAACCAAGCAGCGCCTGTCGGTCAACTCCAGCGTTCTCGCGATGGGCTATCAGCGTTTCATCCCGAACTTCGCCGGGCTGCGTTTCGACATGGACGACAAGGGCTGGCACAGCTACCTGGCCATGGACGAACTGGAAAACCAGCCGGACTTCGATTTCAAACCGGTCTGGCAGGCGATGCCGCTCGGTGCCAGTGCCTGCGTGACCTTGCCGGTCGCGGCCGAACCGCAAAAACCATTGCTGGTGAAGCTCGGCGCTGAAGAAGCTGTGGCGCAAACCCTCACCGAACACGTGGCCGGCGCGGCGGGCCTGTGCTGGTACGCCGATTCGCGTTTGTACACGCCGTTGCTGGTGGCCAGTCTGAAAGACGAGGACAGCAGTAAACTCGATGGCGATCTCGGCAAGCTGTTCGGTTCGATGGTTGGTGCGTTCGAGGCCAATGTCGAAGAAAACGTCTTCCCCGTGGTCGAGAAACAGGAAGGCCAGAACCGCGTCTGGCAGCGTCAGGTCAGTTCCAATTTCGGACCCTACGCGGCGAAGACTGCGGAGAACCCGGACGCGATTTCCGGCAAGGCATTCATGAAAGTCAGCCTCGCTCGCCACGGTTCGACGCTGCTGTTTTCCCTCGATGACAAACTCGTCGACAAGGCCCTCGGCACCCTCGACAAACGCTTCCCGCCGATGGCCGACGTGCTGCCAAAGGATGTGCTGATGCCGATCTACTTCGGCCCGGATTCGATGGCGCAACTGATGCAGCAGGAAACCCTCGACAGCCTGCCGCAGGACATGGAACCGGTGTTCTATAACGCCGCGCAAACTTACCTGATCCCGAAACTGCGCACCCTTGGCGGCTACGGCAAATATGCCCTGACCTTGCCTGAAGGCAGCGAGCCTGACGGTCACTGGCAATGGTTGCCGCTGGAATGGAAAGCGCTGTGACGGCACTGATCCGCAGCCTCGGCTTGTTCGCGCTGTTACTGAGTGCGGGCGCCCGCGCCGTCGACTCTCTACCTTTAAAAGCGCCGGCGCTCGACCCTGCGCAATCCCAGGTGTTTCGCGCCTGGTTCGTGCGTATCGCCCAAGAGCAACTGAGCCAAGGCCCGAGCCCGCGCTGGTATCAGCAGGACTGTGCCGGGCTGGTGCGTTTCGCTGCCAACGAAGCGCTGAAAGTCCATGACGACAAATGGCTGCGCAGCAATGGCTTGTCCAATCGCTATCTGCCGCCAGAGCTGTCGCTCAGCGATGATCAGCGCAAGCTCGCCCAGCAATGGCAGCAGGGCGGCGGCAAGGTTGGGCCGTACGTCAACGCGATCAAACTGATTCAGTTCAACAGCCATCTGGTCAGCCGCGACGTGTCGCAGGCGCGGCCCGGTGACTTGATGTTTTTCGATCAGGGCGACGACCAGCACCTGATGATCTGGATGGGCCGCTACATCGCCTATCACACCGGCAGCACCACCCCGACTGACAACGGCATGCGTTCGGCAAGCCTGCAGCAACTCATGACATGGAAGGACACCCGATGGATACCCGACGCAGCCAACCCCAACTTCATCGGCGTCTATCGACTGAACTTTCTCTCCCAATGACCGGTGCCCGCATGTTGCGACTCTGCTCCCGAATTCCTTTGCTGCTGGCGCTGTTGCTGCCACTGGCCAGCGTCAACGCCGAAGACTCGGTCGAGCCGAGCGGCTACACGCCGGTCTCCGGTGAAAGCTTCTTCCTGCTGGCCGATAGCAGCTTTGCTGCCGACGAACAGGCGATGGTGCGCCTCGAAGCGCCGGGCCGTGATTACCGTCGTTTCCGCATGGAACCGTATGGCGGCGCCGACATTCGCGTGTATCGCATCGACAAGCCGCTGGATTTCCTCAAGCGCCAGAAGAACCTGCATCGTGTGGTCAGCGACGGCCAGTTCAAGGGCGAAGGACTGTCCAACACCCTCGCGTACCTGTGGGACAACTGGTACCGCAAATCCCGTCGGGTGATGCAACGCGCGTTCTCCTATGAGTCACGCAAACAGGTCACCGAAGAAGTGCCGGAACTGAAAATGGGCAACGCCATCGCCGCGCCGACACCGTACGACGCGCAACCGCAGTTTGCGTTGATTCCAGGTCTGCCGGTGGTTAGCCAGTTCCGTTATCCGTTGTGGCAGGCCAAGCCGATTCAGCCGCCAGCCGGGGTCAATCTCGCGGGCTCTTCCAGCGATTTCGTCAGCGTCGCGCCGGGCAACGTTTATATCCCCTTGGGTAATCTGAAACCGGGTCTGTATCTGGTCGAAGCGCTGATCGGCAAGTACCGCGCGACCACCATGGTGTTCGTCTCCAACACCGTCGCAGTGAGCAAGATTGCCGGTGATGAACTGCTGGTCTGGGCTGCGCGCAAACACGAAGGCAGCTCGGTGCCGAAGGTCAATGTGCTGTGGACGGATGGCCTCGGCGTGATGAGCAGCGGTGCCACCGATGCTGATGGCTTGCTGCGGCTGAAACACGTCAGCCCGGAGCGTTCGTTCGTCATCGGCGAGGATGAAGAGGGCGGCGTATTCGTCTCGGAAAACTTCTATTACGACAGCGAAATCTACGACACCAAACTTTATGCCTTCACCGATCGGCCGCTGTATCGCCCGGGCGATTGGGTGTCGCTGAAAATCGTTGGTCGCGAATTCAAGAATGCGCGGGATTCGGTATTGCCGGGGGCGGCAGATGTCACGGTCAGCGTGCTCGATGCCACCGGCACCGAGCTGCAACACCTTGACCTGAAACTCGATTCGAAGGCTGGCACTCAGGGCCGTTTCCAGTTGCCGGACAACTCGGTAGCGGGCGGTTACGAGATCCGCTTCAACTACAAGGATCAGGCCTACAGCAGTGCTTTCCGTGTGGCGGAGTACATCAAGCCGCACTTCGAGATTTCGCTGAACCTGGCCAAGCAGGATTACCGCACCGGCGAGCCGGTCAAAGGCAGTCTGGTGTTGCTATACCCCGACGGCAAACCGGTGGCCAACGCCAAACTGAGCCTGAGCCTGCGCGCCCAGCAACTGTCGATGGTCGACAACGAGCTGCAATACCTCGGGCAATTCCCGGTGGAGTTGACCAGCACCGAACTGACTACCGACAGCAAAGGCAGCGCGGCCCTTGATCTGCCGGCCGCCGACAAGCCGAGCCGCTACATGCTCACCGTGTTCGCCAGCGATGGCGCGGCCTATCGGGTCAAGACCACCAAGGAAATCCTCATCGACCGTGGCGCCGCGAGCTTCCGTCTGAGTGCGCCGCAACGCTTCAGCGCGGTGGGCGACAAAGTCGCGTTCAGCTACGCCAACGAAGGCGGCACCGAGCAAAGCAAAGCGGTGACGCCGAGCACCTATGGCTGGGTGCGCCTGGAAGACCAGAGCACCGGTGAAGGCAAACTGGCGGCGACGGATAAAGGCTTCAGCCTCGCTTTCGAGCGTCCAGGCACCTACAACCTGACCTTGAAAGATCAACACGGCCGCGTGCTCGGTGCCACCGGGCATTCGGTCACTGGCGACGGCGTCAAAGCAGTGCCGGGCACCGTGGAAATCGTCCTCGATAAACCTGAGTACAAGGCCGGTGATGAAGCGCTGGCGCTGATCACTTTCCCGGAACCGGTCAGTGATGCATTGCTCTCGCTGGAACGTGACAAGGTCGAAGCCACGGCGCTGCTGGCCAAGGGCGGCGACTGGTTGAAGCTAGAAAAACTCAGCGACACCCAATACCGCGCACGCATCCCGGTGAAGGATAACTTCGCGCCAAATCTGACCTTCTCCGTGCTCTACACCAAGGGCGGTCAGTACAGCTTCCAGAACGCCGGGATCAAAGTGATCGCGCCGCAAATCGACGTGGCGATCAGCACCGACAAAGCGGTGTATCTGCCGGGCGATACCGTCACGGTTGACCTGACCACGCAGTTCGCCGGCAAAGCCGTTCCGGCGCATCTGACTGTCAGCGTCGTAGACGAAATGGTTTATGCGCTGCAACCGGAAGTCGCGCCGACCATCGACCAGTTCTTCTATCACCCGCGCCGCAACAACGTGCGCACCAGCGCCAGTCTGTCGTTCATCAGCTACGACGTCGCGTTGCCGGGCAGCCCAGGCGCACCGGGCAAAGCCAACCGCAGCGAGCGCGGGGTGAAAGTACTGGAGCGACCGCGTCGTGAAGACGTCGATACTGCGGCGTGGCAGCCAGAGTTGTTGACCGGAGCCGACGGCAAAACCCGCTTCACCTTCAAGATGCCGGACTCGCTGACCCGCTGGCGCATCACCGCCCGCGCGATCGCCGATGATGGGCAGGTCGGGCAGAAGAAGCAGTTCGTGCGTTCGGAAAAACCGCTGTACCTGAAGTGGAGCGGGCCGAGCAAATTCCGTAAGGGCGATCAGCCGCAACTCGGTGTGTTCGCGTTCAGTCAGGCCGAGAAACCGGTCAAGGCTGAACTCGTGACCCACTACGCTGGCGCTGAACAACGTGTCCCGGTGACCCTCAACAACGGCATCAATTACCTGCCGCTGCCAGCATTCGCCTTGGCTTCCGGTGATTGGACGGCTGAACTGGTGCAGGATGGCAAAACTGCCGACTCCCTCGCCGTGCGCCTGAGTGCGACCGGTGACGGCTGGCAAGTGACGCAGACGCAAAGCCTCGATGTCGCCAGTGGTGATACGCCGTTGAGTCTGCCGCCCGACGCCACGGATATTCGCCTGCGTCTGGATGACAGTCCGCAAGCGCTGTTCCGTTCGGCACTCGATGATCTGCTCAGCTATCCGTATGGCGGCGTCGAGCAAACCGCCAGCCGTTTGCTGCCGTTGAGCATCGCCTATCCATCACTGGCGTCGAATCCGCAGATCCGTGATCGCTTGCGGCTGACCATGCAGAACAGCCGTCTGCGTCTGGTGCAAATGGCCGGGCCGTCGGCGAGCTTCACCTGGTGGGGTTACGACGGTGAGCCGGATGCGTTCCTCACCGCTTACGCCTATTACGCCGACTTTAACGCCAGCCAAGTGCTGGAACTGACCTTGCCGCCGGAGCACTGGCAGCGCGTGCTGGAGGTGTATGCCAAGCAGGCGCCGAACACGCCGTTGCTGCAGCGGGCGCTGATTCTGTCGTTCGCCAAGCAGATGCATTTGCCGGTGAACACACTGCTCAGCGGTTTGATGGACGATCTGGCCAAGGTCGGTGAAGGCAATGCGCAAACCATGCTCGACGATGGCGAAGACAGTCTGGTGATGAGCGATCCGGACTCGGCGCTCGGTCTGGCAGCGGCGCGAGTGTTGACCGCAGCGCTGGCCTCGCAGTCGAAAGTGGCCTTGCCAGATGCATTCAATCATCAGCTGGCTGCTGCGCAACAGCGTCTGTCCGTCAGCTCGCAGCCGTTTGCCGAAGCGCTGAACCTGTCGCTGCAAGCGTTCGATCAGGCACGTGCGCAAGCGCTTTTGCAACGTCTGCTGCCACAGCAATCCACCCTCGAACGTGCACTGGCGCTGACCTGGCTGCAACGCAGCATCGCCCAGGCTTCGCCGACCATCGCATTGACGCCGGGTGAAGGCTGGAAGAAAAACTACGGTGCAACCGGTGAGATGTACTGGACGTGGCAGGGCGCGACGCCGGTCCCGAGCGTATTGACGGTGTCCGGCACGCAAGAGCGTCCGCTGCGCGCGGCGCTGAGCTTCCAGACCCAGCAACCAGCGCTCGATCCAATGGCCGTGACCATCACCCGTCGCCTGTCGCGACTGGTGCCGGGCGATGAAGCGTTCACCTTCAAACTGGAGCCGGTCGGCACCAAGCCGCTGTCCAGTGACAGCCTGTATCTGGACGAAGTGATCCTCACCAGTAAAGCGCCGAAACCGCTGCGCTACGGCATGCTCGAAGTGCCGCTGCCACCGGGTGCCGATGTCGAGCGCACCACGTGGGGTATCAAGTTGCAGGGCAAGGACGGCACCGAGCCGACTGCGCTGGAGAAGGCGCGTTTCGAACCGGGTCAACTGGCTTACGCGGTGCCGGTCGATGCGTTGAGCGGTGAGTTGCGCCTGCGCCATCTGGTGCGCTTCTCGCAGAAGGGCCAGTTCAATCTGCCGCCGGTGCGATTCAAGCAGGTTTACGCGCCGCAACATCAGGCCCAGGAAGCGAAAGCCGCCCTCGGTCAGGTCACGGTCAACTGACATGAGCCGGCCGCTGCTGTGGCTGCTGATGTGTGTGATCCCTGCGCTGGCGACGGCGCAGGATGAACCGTTGCGCGTGGCGTACAAGGGCGAGTTGTTGTCGCTGAATCAGACACAACTGATCGCTCGTGAACCGTTGCCGCCATCGCTGGATACGCCGCTGGGCAGCCTGTGGAAGTTGTTTGTCTACGCGTGGCTGGTGGACACCGGCGCACGGGAGCCGGCATATGAATGTCGCGGACAGTCGAAGGAAGAGGTTTATTGCTGCTCGGCGGGCGGCAGGATCGAGCGTGATCAGGCGCTGGTGAAATCCTGCGGGTTGTATTTCGAGCCTGCGCGATTGGGCATTACGGCGACGGATTGGCGGACCTATTGGCAGGCGCGGCAGGCGCCGTCGTGGTTGCTGGATTTGCCGTCGGTGCAACCGGCTCAACGGGTTTCCGTGGTTGAACTGCTGAAGGTCCTGGCCTCGTTGCCGGCACAGGATCAGGCGCGTCGAGTGCTACTCGACGTGGTGCTGAACGCGGCGGACGGCAATGTCGTGGGTGAATTGGGCGGGCGCCTGCGGGTGAAGACCTGGAGCTGGCTCGGCGATCAGGACCCGCAATCGCGGCAGGGTGGTTTCGCCGGTTGGACGGCGGACGGCTCGCCGCTCTGGGCTGGCGGGCGTGGCACCAGTCAGATGGTCTTGCGCCATTACGGCCAGGCATTGGCGACCGTGTTGCCGGCGGCCTGGCCCGCGGAGGCGGGGCGTTGTGTCGAAGTCAGCCTGTTTTCGAAGTACCCAGTTTCGAAGGTCTTAGCGGGTGATCGCCGCGCGACATCCGGCCCGTTGCAGGGCGACTATCGCGTCGAATTCGCCAACGGCAACGCGCTGGATATCCACAGCGACGGCGAACTGTTTCTGCTCAACGACAAACTCGTCGCAAGGCTTGATCGCGAAGAATACGTCGCCCGCGTGCTGGAACGTGAAGCCAAACCTGAACCCGCCGAAGCCGCCAAGGCGTTGGCCGTAGCGATCCGCACGTACCTGCTGCAAAACGCTACACGTAACGGCGATTGCCTGAGTATCGATGACAGCAGCAACCGCCAACGCGTCGCACCGCGCCCGGCCTCGGCCGAATCCCGCAACATCGCCGCATGGACGGCGGACCTGGTTTTGGCCGGCAGTACGGTCACCTATCACTCCGACCAGCCCGGCCCGGACAAACTCGCCTGGCAACAAGCTGTCGAGCAAGCCAATGCCGGACAGCGTTACGACGCCATTCTGCTGCACGCCTATCCGCGTGCCAGCCTCAGCCGTTGGGACAACCCGGTTGCTTCCTGCGAAGCGCTGCCCGCCGCGCAAGACTGGCTGCAAAAACAACGTCGCGGCTGGCGTCCGACACTGGAAAGCGAAACCGGCTACAACGAAGTCAGCACCTTCGCCGTGTGCAAACTCGCCTTCGGTCGGCCCTTCGTTGATCGCGAACGCCAACGTATTTACGTGCGTGGCGTACTGACCCTGCAGGATCGCCTCGACCTGACCCACGAATATCTGCATCTGGCCTTTGAAGCACATCCCAACGGCCAGGATGAAACCTACATCGAAGGGCTCGCCCGTCACCTTTTGCTGGAATAGACCATGACACTCCGCTATCCACAGGTCTTGCTGCTGCTCTGCACATTGACCGCGCTATCGCCGGCCATCGCCGCCGACAGCGTCAAACTCGACACCCCGGTCGGCGGCTGGCGCAGTGGCGCCCCCGAAGGCGAGGGCGAAAGCTTCCGCCAGACCGTCAACTACCCGGCCTCGTCGGTCAATACCCCGGTGGGCCAAGCCAACACCGCACGCATCAGCGGCGAGATCAAAGCTGCGCGGAAGGACAACGAACCCGGTCGCCTGATCGTCAACGGCGTGAGCATGCCGCTGAAAATCGATGACAGCGGCCGCTTTGACCGCCCGTTCTCCTTCCCCAACGGCAGCAACAGCGTCGAAGTGCGCAGTCCCGACGGCCAGCAACGTCATCGCACGCAATTTCTCAACACCAGCGGCGGCGCCACCCCGGCAAAACTGCGCGTACTGCTGGCGTGGGACAGCGATGGCACCGACCTCGACCTGCACCTCGTCACTCCTGACGGCGCGCACATCTGGTACGGCAACCGCACCGCACCTAACGGCGCCGCGCTCGACGTCGACGTCACCACCGGCTACGGCCCGGAAATCTTCGCCATGCCGGCACCGATCAAGGGCCAGTATCTGGTGTATGTGAATTACTACGGCGGTGGCTATCGCGGGGATGACGAGGGTGGAGATGAACCGGTGCAGCCGCTGACCACGGCGCAAGTGACGGTGATTACTGAGGAAGGCACGCCGAGCGAGAAGATGGAGACTTTTCTGATCCCGATGCGCGCGGTGGGTGAGCTGACGTTGGTGAAGTCGTTCAGTTATCCGTGAATCAACGGATCAGTCAGGAAAAACACCGCACAGCGCATTCCCTTCGTAACCGTGAACGATCGGCCCCAGCACCATGAGTGGGCCACAGGCGTAGAGCGGGGATGGCACTGATTGTCGGGTGTTGAGCAGAACGGTCTCCCTCCCGAACTCGTCACTGCCGAAGGATTGCTCGGAGTACGAGTGGCAAACCGGCAGCTTCAACGGCACCGGAATCACCAGCGCCCAGACAGTGATTCCGCACCATTCGCGGGTGGGCGTCGATGTTGCTGTTCGGGTGATTTGTGGGGTGATTGAGCGGTAACTTTGCGCTCGGTAGGCGTCGGTTTTCAGTGTGACTTTTTCTGGCAGGGAGATGCCTACTCCGACACACCCGGTCAAGCAGAGGCACAGGGCTGTTGCGGCAACGGATTTCAGCTGTGAGTTCAGCGTGCGGGGATTCAATGTCTAACTTCCTTGTGGAGCGTTGCTCGGATTTATAGCCGGCCAACTGCGTTGGACGACAACTTTAAAAGGGGTTTTACGCCAGCCCCAGATACAACGAGCGCAACGTCTGAACCCGGTTGCGGCCCTGATGCTTGGCGCCGTACAGCGCCTGATCCGCCTCCGAAAGCAGACGCGACAGGTCGTAACCCGATTCACGGGTGGTGACCACGCCGATACTGACGCTGAGCAGCCCCGGTTCCAGAATGGAGAGTCCGGCGAAGGCGTGACGGATTCGCTCGGCAGTCTCCAGCGCAGTCGGCTCATCGCATGCGCAGAGCAGACAGGCAAACTCCTCGCCACCGATGCGCCCGAATACATCCTCTTTGCGCACGCTTTCCATCAGGACTTCGCTGAACGCGATCAACGCTTGATCGCCGACAGGATGGCCGTAGGTGTCGTTCAAACGCTTGAAGTGATCCAGATCGCAAAGGAGCAACGCCGCCGGTTCGGCCCGCTGCTGACAGCCGTCCAGCAAGTGACTGCCGTGCTGCATGAACGCGCGACGATTGCCGATGCCGGTCAACGGATCGCTGAGCGCCGCGGCCTTGAGCTTGAGTTCGGCGCGTTCCTTGACCATCGCCAAGGTGATGTAGGCAATGCCGATGACATACAACATCGACTCGAAGAGCATGAATGAAAAAAACGGCACGCCTTCGCCACTGCCCAGCAACGCCTTGGTCACCGGCAGCCCGTCATCGGTCACGCTGCGCACCGCGTAGAAAATGGTGTGCAAAACGGTCAGCACCAACGCCGGCATGAACGCGACGTCCAGGCTGTGACGGTTGCGCCAGAGTTCCAATGTCGTCAGCACGCCATACCCGAATGCCAGGAGAGAGTAGATCAGTACTCGATTCGCCATCGAGTCGTAAAAGGCGGGTATCAGGCACAACAGCAGCCAGACCACAGAACCCGCCAAAATGCCTGGCAGGTAAGGTTGGCGACCCGTCAGCGTGCGCATGGCCGTCCAGTTCATCGCGGCGCTGAGCAATAGAACAATGTTGCCGAAGATGATCGGAACGAAATCCACCCCGCGATCCCGCCAACTCACCAGCACCACGCCCAGCGCGCCCAACAGCATCATGCTGCCGAGGTAGGCCAGCGGCGATTCGCGGGTTTCGCGATACCAGGCGTGCAGCGTCAACAGCCCCATCAAAAAGAAGACGAAGACGGAAACGACCAGCAGGGTCGGGATATGCAGGGCCATTCCATGGATTCCCGTGAGGCTCAATACCGGAATCCGGCCGGGGTCGGGGATGCGGGTAAAAACAGAGGGGGTGATTATGAGGCGGGATTTAGCACCGTGGGGGTCGGGTTTGGCAAGTGTTGGGTTTTAGAGGCGCGGCAATGGTGGGGGTGTATCAAATTGGGCAGTAGCTTTTTGCACAATTTCAGCATCATTGTTGAGGGTGAGGCTGTTCAGCGTTGCGGCGGAAGTCGATCTTGCGCGACATCGTAAGCAGCCTCTCGTTCTCGCTTCCCGATAGCCACAACGAACACCAGGACTTCCTGATCAAGCACCTGATAAATCTAGCGGTAGCCTGCGCTTTTGAGCTTCACTTTGTAGCAGTCCGGGAGTTCGCGAAGCCGGTTGGCCTCTATCCGAGGGTTTTTGAGAACCTCTGCGAGCTTCTTTTTAAACTGCTGGCGAATTGTGTCGCCCAGCTTGTCCCACTCCTTTAAAGCACGGCGATCAAACTCAAGGTTTATAGGTCATCCAGACTGACCTTGACTCGCTGCGGTGCAGCGAGACGCTCCGTGACTACAGCGATGAGTGCTTCATCTTCATCACTGATCAACGCCGTCTTGAAAGGCAATTTGCCTCGCTCGGCGACGTATTGAAGCGTTTGGCGCAAAAGCTCGGAGGGCGTTACACCGAGTTTTTCCAACTGTTCGAAGGATCGCTGCTTGAGTTCGTCATCAATTCGAATATTGATGGAGGCCATGATGAAATACCTGTAATGACAATTGTCTTTACGCTATCAACTGTATTCTGTGCTGGGCAAGAGATGATTTGAGTTCTAGACGGGAGGGCGGCATTTCTGAGGCATTAAAAAGCCGGCTTGTGGCCGGCTTTCTAGCAATCCATAGCGTCACACGGAGTTCCCTAAAACCCTAGATATTACTGGGGTTTGAGCCTAATATCATTCCACAAGTGTCCACTGAGAATCGTTGAAAGCCACGATTTAGGTGTGGGTCAGGGTGTGGGTCGGAATGAAGAGGGCTTTTATGGGTAAGCTGACAATCAAGGCAATCGAATCACTTGTCCGGTCTGGAGAAACTGGGAAAACCAACGACGGCAATGGTTTGTATTTCCAGATAAGTAAAGCGGGCGTGTCCAGTTGGATTTTCCGCTACAAGCTTCAAGGCAAAGGTCGTGAAATGGGCTTGGGCCCTTATCCAACCATCACTCTTGCGAAGGCCCGCGAACTGGCTGCAGATCAACGCAAGGTTTTGGCTGCTGGTTCTGACCCTCTGGCGGCCCGCGATGAAGGGCGAGAAGCAAAGCGCGAAGCGGAGCGACAAGCGCAGACGCGTCGTGTGACCTTTGAATCGCTTGCTATCGAATACCTCAATGCTCATGGTTCTGCCTGGTCGGAAAAGTGGCGTAAGGGCTGGCTGCGAAAACTGGAGTTGTATGCCTTCCCCATCATCGGCAAGTTGCCTACTGCTGAAATTCAGACCGAGCAGGTCCTAAAAGTACTACGTCCCATCTGGGCAACCAAGACTCGCACCGCCGACGAGGTGCGTGGACAAATCGAGCAGGTCCTAGATGCTGCCAAGGCGCACAAGCTGCGTGATGGCGACAATCCGGCACGCTGGCGCGGGCATCTGGACAGCCTGCTGAGCAAGGTAGAAAAGAAAAAAGCCCGCCAGCGCCAACACTTCCCAGCGATGAATTGGAAGGATGTGCCAACGCTTATGGTCAAGCTGGCGTTGGACGAATCTCGCGCCTCTGTTGCGGCTCGACTGCTCATCCTCACTGGTGCGCGCGCGCTCATGGTCCGCTTTGCAAAATGGTCGGAGTTCGACTTGAAGGCCGGTATTTGGTCGCTGCCTGCTGAACGGATGAAAATGCGACAGGCCTTCAACATTCCCTTGGCTCCAGAGGTAGTCGAACTGCTAGAAGCTCTGCGGTCCGACGAGGAAAGCTCGTACCTTTTTCCTGGTCAGGGCAAGACTGGCGTTATGCATACCAACGCCATCCGCAACCTGTTGCACGGTTTAGGGCATGACGACGTGACCCGTCACGGCTTCCGGTCGAGCTTCCGCGACTGGGCAAGCGAATACACTCAGTATCCTCGTGAGATCTGCGAACTGGCCTTGGCCCACGACGAGCGTGACCAGACCGAGGCCGCCTACTCCCGATCCGAGTTCATCGAGAAGCGCCGCACCTTGATGGCTGATTGGGCAAAATTCATTACCACGCCGCCATCGGCAAACGTCATTCAAGGCGACTTCAAGCGCGCCTGATCAAATCACGATCACTCTAGTCCGCATGGGCGAAAAGCGGGATTGCCTACCGTGCTGACTGGTCACTACTAATGTAGGTCGCCTGTGGAGGCGCAGCAGTGGAAAAAATTGACCGAGTAAAAGACTTGCCGCTTTGGTTCGATCTGGAGAAGTACCGCCAAGCTGAAACGTTCGGGGAGAAAGAGTGGTTCGAGCAACTGGCTTATAGAAAGTGGTTGTTGATGAACAATCCGGAATACCCTGTTCGTCAGACTATAACGCGCGCTATCGTCAAGGAAATCACCTACAAAGATGAGAGCGGTGAAATGGTACCGGACGGAGCATCATTGTTCTCCGGAGAGGTCGCTATCGATCACGCCGAAGCCATGGCTGAATGGAGAAAAGGGGTTGGGAAAGCTGCCGCCGCTTTGCGCGCTGCCCCATTTGCTGTTGAACAATTGGATCATGAATGCATCAAGAAGGCGCATCCTGTAACGATCATGACCATTGGTGATCTAGGCGGCGTACTGGTACAGGGGGCCATGGCGGAAAGGAAGCCTGGGTGCTCGTCCCTGTTACAAGATTACATAGATACTTTTCAGCTCGAGGAGGTTAGCCGTAAGGCTGTATACCATCGGCCCTTTGCACTTGAGTCAGTAACCAGAGCGGCCGTAATGGTTAATCTCGGTGCAACCGATGGCGAGATTAAACTAGCATTTGATGCGTGTCTCAAAGAGGTCCGAGCCAACCAACAGGCCAAAGCCAAGCGTGAAAAACCATCTTATAAAAATTGGGCGCGTTACGGGTTGTTGCCCTATCTCGACCTACTAATCTGGTCGATGGAAACTGATACTAATATTATCGACCGGGTAATGTCTGCAGCGATAAGCGCCTATGACGCTGGTGAGGGTAATCTCCGCACCACCCTAGCCCCGTTGGCTGCCGAACTGATGAGTAGTCTGTCGGCGCTTCAAGCGTTGGTTGCTGTCCAGGCGCGGGCCAATCCAGAAGTTTTCGATGACTGAATTTTTGCACAAAGACTCAAGGACTGAGTCTTTGTGCAAACACTCGACTGTCGAATCTCAGATCGAATTCACCCACTTTGGTCTATTCAATGTGTAGCCAGCTGCAGCGCATCGCTGTGGCGTCGAGAGGAAGACGACAATGGCTGCCACTAACAAAGCAAATGCCCACCAGACCGCCGTTCAGCGCCAGCAGCGCATGATTTGGCGACTCCCTACTGTGAAGTTTGCAACGGGTTTGGGGCGTTCCAAAATCTATAATTTGATGAAAGAGGGCCGCTTTCCGAAAGCCCGCCGTATCGCTGGTGCGCATGTTGTTGGCTGGGACTCGTTGGAGGTAGAGGCCTGGATTTCCGAGCAGTTGGAGTGCCAATAATGAAAAGCGGCCACTCCTTGTTGTTTCATGATGCTCTCCAAGCCGTTTATGGCCCGATTGATTGTCTGCCGATGCCAGATGGCAATATCCATCGCTTCCATGTCCCCGGTGATAAGACGGGCAGTACGAACGGCTGGTATGTGTTGTTTGCCGACCGCATCGCTGCGGGCTGTTTCGGTAGCTGGAAGGCCGGTGGCGTTTACAAATGGCGCAGCCGTAAACCTTTCAATCATCTGGAGGCTCAGATGATCGCCCAGCGCTTCAAGCAGGCCCGGCAGCTGCGGGAGGCTGAGGTGCGTAAGCGCCAACAGGCGGCCACCGTCGAAGCAATGCGCTTGTGGAATGCTGGCGCACCAGCTGATCCCGATCACCCCTATCTGACCCGCAAGGGTACTAAGCCATACATCCTGCGCCAGCGTGGCGACGTGTTGTTGGTTCCGCTGTGCCTGAATCGCCAGTTGGTTAGCTTGCAACGTATTTATCCGAACGGAGGTAAAAGTTTCCTACGCGGCAGCATGTTCAAAGGCTGCTATTCGCCCTTGGGCATCATCACTGCTGGCCAGCCGCTGTACGACTGCGAGGGTTGGGCTACTGGCGCCACCATTTATGCCGAAACTGGGGCCGCCGTGGCTTGTGCAATGAATGCTGGCAACCTCTTGGGCGTTGGTCAGCGACTACAGCGCCAACACTCAGACGCCGTGCTTATCGTCGCCGGCGACGACGACCGCCAGACCGAAGGCAACCCAGGCAGGACTGCCGCCACCATGGCCGCTGCAACGCTGGGCTGTGGGCTGATCTTCCCGCCCTGGTCTGGTGACGAGCCACTGGAGCTTTCCGACTTCAACGATCTGCACCAATGGCGGAAGGCCAACGCATGAGCACATCCAACGTAAGCCCGCTGGTGCCCGAGGCATCGCCTGCGCCCGACCCCATCGCAAACGCCATCTCGAAGCTTAAGCACGATCCCGGTGCCGTGTTTGAAGCTGAAGTGCTTGTTCTCCTTCGCCAAGTTCGCGATACCGACCCGGCACGTTGGGCGCGTTACCGGCAGGCCATCAAGGAACTTGGTGTCGTGAGCATGGTTGACCTGGATAAGTTGACCGGCACCAGCAGTCCCAAAGAAGCCGGTAACGCCGAGCTGTTCCCCGAGGTGAAGTTGTGGCCCGATTCGGTGGACGGCGCCGCGCTGTTGCATGAAGTGGCTGTTGCCATCCGTGACCACGTCATTGCTGATCCGGCGACAATCCACGCCGCTGCGTTGTGGGTTGCCTTCACTTGGTTTATCGACGTGGTGGACGTGGCTCCCATTGCTAACATCACCGCGCCGGAAAAGCGTTGTGGGAAGACAGTAATGCTGGGTGTGTTGGCACGGTTGGTCTACCGTCCGTTGGCGGTTTCCAACATCGCCCCGGCAGCGTTGTTCCGTGCCTTGGAACTGTGGACGCCATCCTTGATGCTTGACGAGGTGGATGCCTTCCTTGCCGCACATGAAGAAGCGCGCGGCATCCTGAATGCCGGCTTCACCCGTGACACAGCTTACGTAATTCGCTGTGTGGGCGATGATCACATGCCAACCTGCTTTAACGTATGGGGTGCGAAGGCGCTGTGCGGCATCGGTAAAATTGCCGACACCCTCGCTGACCGCAGCATCCCGCTACGCCTGCGCCGCAAGCTGCCGGGGGAGCACACGGTGAAGATTCGTCATGCCAACGCAGATCACTTCGCAACCTTGGCGGGCAAGTTTGCCCGTTTCGCCATCGACAACCGGGATGCAGTACGCATCGCCAGGCCGGCAGAGATCGAAGGCTTGAACGACCGGGCGAATGATTGCTGGGAACCGCTTCTGAAGATTGCGGAAGTCGCTGGTGGTGACTGGTTGCGCCTTGCTCGTCAGTCTGCGGTCACGCTTCACGGCCTCGAGGAGGAAGCTCCGAGCGTAGATGCCGAACTGCTGAACGACATTCGCACCGCTTTCACGGAAAAGCATGCCCTCAAAATGTTCGGAGAAGACCTTCTCATTGCTTTGTTGGCTGATGAAGAAGCGCCTTGGGCAACCTGGAACCGTGGTCGTCCTATGACTCGCCGTCAGCTCACCGGCCGCATGGATGGTTTTGGCGTTAAGTCGAAAGATGTGCGTATTGGGTTAGATGTTAAAAAAGGCTTCGAGCGTAGCGACTTCGAAGACGTATGGAAACGCTACCTTCCCGCCACCACCTCCGCAGCTACCGCTACAACGCTACAGCCCAACAACCATAAGGCTTTGAGCGATTTTTCGAACGCTACACAGGTCACGTCTGTAGCGAAGCAAAACACGCTGAAAGCCAGTAGTTCCGAGGCTTGTAGCGTTGTAGCGGATCAAAAGGCGGTACAGCTCGAAGACGACACTGCGGAGTTCTTCTAACCGTGGCCGCCCTGGACTATTTGCGCCAGGCTGGCCTAGTCGTGGAGCTGGTGGGCGAGCGACTGCGCGTCAGCCCTGCATCGCGTATCAACGACGAGCACCGCCAGTACCTGAACAAACACCTCGCCGAGCTTCTGGCCGAATTGGAAGTCGTCAACGATCCGCAGATCGCGTCAGTAGCGCAGCAGGAGCAGCCGCAACATGTCATCCGCACTGCTGCAACGGCCACATATGAGTGGCAGCAGTCCCGCGACTTGTACATCGGCCATCTGATGAGCTGCCGTGCCTGTCACGCACCGACAGTTCGCTACTGTGCAACAGGGGCAGCGCTGCACCAGCGTTATGACAACACTTCGATGGAGACAACCTCATGAGCGAATCACCCAGTATTCCTAAGCTCGACGATGAAACGCAGTCTCAATTTCAGGCCCGCATAGCGATCACTCCGGAGTGCCTGAGCGCCGCCGTGCTGGTCACGTGCAAGCACTTTGATGAGCCGGTTACAGAGATCGTAGAGGAGCTCAAGCGCCAAACCGCCGCAATGAACAGCGGCGATATGACGCGTGCGGAGAATATGCTCTTGGCTCAAGCACATACTCTTGATGGGCTGTTTGCCAATCTGGCGAGTAAAGCAATGGTGGCAAATCATTTGGACCGAATGGATAAGATTTTGCGAATGGCGCTCAAGGCACAGAGCCAAAGCCGCGCCACCTTGCAGACCCTGGCCGAACTCAAAGCGCCGAAGCAGATTGCCTTTGTGAAGCAGGCCAATATCGGCAATCAGGTCCAGGTTAACAACGGTATTCATGAGAAGCCCGCGCGCACGCGGAAAACCCAAAACGTGCAGAACGAACTATTGGAGGTTGAGCATGGCGAACGGCTGGACACCCGAGCGACGGGCACGGCAGGCGGAGCTGATCCGGCAATGGCGACCTTGGGAGCAGAGCACCGGTCCTAAAAGTCCGGAAGGCAAAGCTACTTCCGCATGTAACTCGTGGAAAGGCGGAGTCGAACCGCTATTACGCGACCTGGCGCGTGTGTTGCGTGAACAGGACAACGCTCGCCGCCAACAACAGGACTGACCTGCAAGAGCATTATCGTTTTATCTTCGGTACCACATAGCGCGTATGCGCTGTCAGCTCCAGAAGAGACTCCAACTGACCGACCGCCCTGAGAATTTGATAGATGTCCGAATTATCGACATCCGTGTGCTTGCTGACGTAATCGGCCAAGTAGGTCTGCGACTTGCACTCGACCCCATTACGACAGCAGGCCAGATAGGCGAACGATTCGGCCTCCAGCTCCTCCTGTGAGTGGGTCATGCGCGGTCGATCGGGAATGCTGAGCCGTTCGTCAGGGTCGAGGTGGCCTAGGAAAAGGTGGCCAAGTTCATGGACGGGTACTGAACTGCACGATGGGGGAGTGATTCTGGTTGAGTTTCATTAGGTACTCACTGGGCTTCACGGCCTTTTTATTCTTGCCCTTCTTGGCTGACAGTTTTTGCGTCATCTCGATGGAGCCGGCACTTTTGTCACCGCCATCGAAGTAGTGGTACTCGATGCCTTTGCGTTTCATTAGCAGCAGGAAGCGTTGTATGTGCTTCTTGGTGATCTCTCCGCTGGCCTGGTGAAACTGGCGTCCACAGGCAACGGTTCGCCCTCGGTATCCTGCACATCTTAGACCAGCGCCACTGGCCCGAATGGCCACAGAATGAGCAAAGGTCGCGCATCCCGTTTCGGACGCCGGGTGAAGCGTTCGCGCCAGTTGAGCGCCGAGACGGCATAGCTCAGTCCTGGCTTCTGGATCTGCAATAGCATGGCATTGAAAGGCGCGAAATTCCTGAGCTGAACCACGAAGTTGAGCAGGTTCAGATACTCGGCACTGCTGTGATATAGGCGTGAGTCGTCGAGTAGCTGATCCAGCAGTGAACGAGCCGCCTCGGATTCGAATAGGTCTTGCTGATGCATCATGATACGAAGCCCTACTCCTTGATTATTTTGGTCAGGCTAGTCGATTGGCGGTTTCAGGGAGCAACCGGCAAATGCGCAGCGAGCGCCCCGGTTAGTTTCGCCGTCAACAGGCGGGCTACGGGCTCAGGTGTAAGCATAGTGTTAGCCGAAGCGCTGCGTGCGAATTTGTGCAATACGTATAAGTACCAATTCAATCATTACACCGCTGACCGTCACCACCGCTCCTTCCTCAGTTATGATTGTCTCAATGGGTTTCAAACAGGACGTCGTTGTTAACTATGTTCGAAATAACAGGGACCGACATCGCGAACTTGAGTGACGGAGATTTACGCACTCTCGTGGCGCGTTTAGCGTTATCAGAATTACGCGCACAAGGCTGCCCACTTTCGTCCGTGACCGCTGGTGGAAATCAAGATGCTGCGGACGGTGGACTCGACGTCCGTATCGAGTGCCCAGATACAATTGCAAAACCTGACTTCGTACCACGAGCGCTCACTGGTTTTCAGGTGAAAAAGCCCGACATGTCCGCCAGCGCAATTCGCAACGAGATGCGCCCAAAAGGCGTACTGCGACACGTGATCGGCGAGCTTGCTGCTGCATCCGGCGCCTACATTATAGTGAGCGCACAAGGGTCAGTCGCAGACAAGCCATTGGCGGATCGACGCAAGGCGATCCGCGAACAACTCCGTGATCTGGCCGATGCCCAAAACCTCCACACGGATTTTTACGATCGTGACCGGCTGGCCACTTGGGTAAACGAGTTTCCAGGGATCGTAGCTTGGGTTCGTTCACGGATCGGCATGAGCTTAGCTGGATGGAGCAGTATCGGAAATTGGGTCGGGACGACGGTGGCCGAGCCTAGTACATATCTTTTCGACGATAAAGCATGTCTAACGGATGAAAGGTCGCCAGAACGACCGCAGCTGACTATCGGCGAAGGGATTGCCAAGCTTCGCGTGGCATTACACGCTCCAGGACAATGCATTCGGTTGGTCGGTTTGTCGGGGCTCGGCAAGACGCGAATGGTACAGGCCCTTTTCGAGAGTCAAGTTGGGGTAGATCCATTAGACCCAAGCCTCGCGGTTTACACGGATTATTCGGTAGAGACTGATCCAACAGCTCGGGATATGGCGCGTCTACTCGTCATACGAGGCCAGCGTTCGATTCTCGTGGTAGATAATTGCAATCCAGCCACACACAGCGAACTCGCACGTATCTGTTCTGACAGCACAAGTTGCGTGAGTCTTCTAACTATCGAATACGATGTTGGCGAGGATGAACCTGAGCGGACCGAAGTATTCCGTCTGCAATCATCATCAACCGAGCTGGTTTCACAATGGCTTAAAAAGTCATTCCCCAATATTTCGCAGGTCGACCGAAGCACGATCGCCGATTTCAGCGACGGTAATTTTCGTGTTGCTCGGGCAATAGCCGACACACTAAGGAAAGGAGAAACCTTAGGTAAGCTTAAGAGTCGCGATTTGTTTGAGCGGATCTTCCAGCAACGCAACGCACACGATCAATCACTATTGTTTATGGCGGAGGAGCTCTCGCTTTTCTATTCGCTAAACGGTGAAGACACCTCGAGTGACGGCGAACTGGCAAAAATTGGAAGCATTCGCTCAGTCAGTTCAAATGACATGTTTACAGCGCTAGTCAGGTTAGGTCGTCGCGGAGTCGCCCAGTCGCGCGGCAGGTGGCGCGCAATATTACCCCATGCGATCGCCAACTCCTTGGCGACATCCGCGCTGGAAAGAATACCGCCGCAGGAATTTGATCGTTTTTGCACATCTCTGACGTCGCGGATGCAGAAGTCGCTTTCACGGAGGATAGGCTTCCTTCACGACAGCATCGAAGCCCAGTCAACGGTCGCTCGTTGGCTCCGCGTAGACGGCCCACTTGGAGATCTTTTCTCGTTGGGCAAGCAAGGTCTCGAGATCTTAACCAATATTGCCCCTGTCGCTCCTGATGCTGTGTTCGCGAAAATTGAGCGCGAATTGAATAGCGCCAAAGGCGAACCGGTACTGGAACCCAATTCTACAGATCGCTGGCAGTGGGTCCGTCTAATCAAGATGCTTGGTTACGATCCCCAATTATTCGAGCGCGCAGCTATGTTGCTTGCTCGTTTCGTAGCTATCGAGCCCGAAGGTAACAAGGGTAATTCTGCGAGAGATTTGTTTGCCGAGCTTTTTCATTTACTTTTATCAGGGACACAGGCATTTCCGGAGCAGCGATATGACGTCGTCCGGCAATTGGCAATGTCAATCGATCTAGAGCAGCGCCGCTGCGCATCAATCGCGCTCGATGCCCTGCTAAAAACAGGCCAATTCACTTCATCGAGCACCTTTGAATTCGGAGCCCGTCCTCGTGACTGGGGCTGGTGTCCGAAGGTCAATAAGGATGCTTGGGATTGGTATAAGGCCGCAATTGCGCTCGCAGTTGAGCTTTCAACAGCCATCGATGACGCTCCTAAAATCCTCGCACGCAGAGTTCGCGAAATTTGGGCCATTGATGCTTGTCATGAGGCGCTTGAAAGCGCCGCTGTAGCTTTAACGAAGGAAAAACCTTGGATTGAAGGTTGGCTTGGTTTTCGAGCTGCGCTTCGTTTCGAAGGTAAGGCTATGCGTCCTGACGTCAGGGTAAGGCTCGAGACAATCATTCAACGGTTGAAACCGTCCGATCTTCTGCATCAGGCACGCGCCATAGTGCTCAGTGGCGCCAATAGCGGCTGGGACATCGTTGATGGCGACCCAGATGACGACGATGTGATGAAACCGTGGCAAAAGGCTTCGCTGATGGCTCAGGAGGTAGGGCGCTTTTTGACGCAAGACTTTGAGACACGCAAGCAGTTTCTCCTTGAGTTAATACCTGCGTCGAATCAGCAACGCGCATTTGAATGTGGAGTCGGCCTTGCGGAAGGGGCGGCAGATTTATTGGAAATGTGGCGCGAAATAATTGCCGAATTCGCGAAAACCGACCCAAGTAAGCGAAATGCGACAGTGCTCGGTGGTTACATTTACCAAGCACATCAGCGGGATGCCACGCTCACATCGTCGGTGCTGGATTCCGCTATTGACGATCACGATCTTGCACCAAGCCTGCCCTATCTCCAGGCACGCGTTGGAATTGATAAAGCCGGTATCAATCGGCTGCGACTGGCAATTGGCAAGGGCGTACTTCGTGCAGTTGACTTCAACAGTATTGCCAATGGTGCTGTCTGTGACTCGCCGCCTGAGGAGCTAAGTGCGCTCCTTCTTGATATTGCGCAATTGGCAGATGGCGTGGAGATTGCGCTCGAAATGCTACATATGCACTTCTTGCGAGACATAGAGGCTGGTCAGCAATGGGATCGCTTACTGATAGAGACCGGTCGGAATCTTCTACGCCGCACTGATTTCAGCAAACAAAGGCAGCTCCGCGATTACGGTATGCACAAAGTAGTGAGCATTTGCTGCGCCGGCATTGAAGGTGCTGACACCGCACGCGACGTTTGTGATCACCTGAGCACCGCCATTAAGTCATATCAAACCTCTCCCTACGATGTGGACTATGTGCTCAAAGGGTTGTTCGAGACTCAGACCTTCATCGCGTTGGACGCGTTTCTACTCCATGGAGTGACGTCAGGAACAACCAATCTCTTTGAAATGCATTTTAGTTTTGATACTCCGATTGAAAAAATCGATCCGGCGCTCCTTCATCAGTGGGCAAACATGGATTCCACATTAAGGTATTCGCTGCTAGGTCAAGCCATTCCGATGTTCAAGCGTAAACACGGCGAAGAAAGTGATGACTTTGACCCGGTTTTCTTGGAGTTATTGGAGGCTGCTCCAGATAAACACGCCTTTCTCGGAGACTACTGGGCACGTTTGCACCCGCGAAGCTGGATGGGGTCTCTAGCCAATGTATTAATTCAGCGCCGGTCGCAGGTGCTCAGGTTTCAAGTAAGCCCACATGCAGAAGTGCGCCAATGGATTGATGGGTTGCTTCCTGACCTCGACCTTTGGATTGAGAAGGAACAGATCCGTGATCGAGATAAGGAAGAAAGTTTTGAGTAAATGGTTTCGCTCTATTTAGAAGCATTCAGTAAATTTTGGTGCGTTAAAGCGCACTCCTACTTATCGTTTAAAACGAGAGAAGTCATTGTGACCATCGACGAAATACCAAAAACGTACTGTGCGGAACCTCCCAGTGCAACGGAATGGGCAGCGCTCAGGGATACGTTCACCGGCCTCGGAAATAAGCTTTATAACGGGGACATAAAAAAGCAACTTCCGGAGCATTTCAAGGCACTGGAAAGAGAACTGGAGCGATGCTATTGCTCCTCCGCATTCATATCGTGCATCTCTCTCAGTTACTCTATTGTCGAAACATTCCTTTTTGCACTGACGAAGCCTGAGCGAGCAAAATTGAATGATCAGCTCGTATATGTCGAAGACGATGTAAAGTGGTTGAAGGCGCGTAGGAATGATTTATCCCACTTCGGGAGACCTTCCAACAACCTAATAAGAGTAACTACTTCAGATGAGCGTTCCAGTCTAGAGTCCGACGCGCGGAAGGCAATTGCACTCGTTTACCATGTGGGCAGAGTATTTTCTCGGCTGTAGTCTAAAAATTAATATAAATATGTGTTAAGCACGGCGCTTGCACCGCATCACTCACTCGTGGAGTGAAATGCGTCTGAGGATTTCCTGATAAAGAGCATTGATTGAAATTTCGACTCAACGGGTGCAGTGATTTTTTGGGTGGCGCTCATGACAATGCTGTATGAGCGCGATTATTCCGAAGAGTTAGCTGACCTGCGATTATTGATTGATTAGTAAAAGCTGCGAATCTGGCAGCTTTCGTCTATTTCCCAAGGTTGATACGTGTATGCACCTCATCAATGGGAAAGCCTGGGGGTGTGGGTTTGAACCCCTTAGATTCTTTCTGCAAGCCATAGCCTTTGCGCTGATGCGTCCTTAATGCTGTCAAGTCCAAACTCATTGTGAGAAAAGTCAAATTATCTCCTCCTTTGATCCTTAGAGGGTTCATTGTCTCTGACCTTGAGGGGCTTACAACTCTGGAGTCGCCGAAGCTCGAATCATTAACTTGTACCACATAACAATGCAGGTCCCGAGCCGCTGACTCAACAACGTTTGAGAAGTAGTTGACGTCGCGATTGAACTCAGACGCAATAATGAAGTCAACTTTGCCTTTGAATATGGACCGATCTTCAATTGAGGCTAGCTCAAAGCAGTTGTATATTGTAAAGCTTGCGCCTCGCCATCTGAAGAGATGATATGACTCCTTGCTGGTAGGGATTTTTAGTCCCTCATTGACTAGGATAAACTCTTCTTCCGGCGAGTAAAATCGTTTCAATCTACGGATAGGGATACAGGTCCAGTGTCCTGACACCGTCTGGTATGGTAGGGCTGCTAGAACTTGATTTAGAGCTTTTCCCCTAGAATCGATTTGATGCTCAAGCCCGCATACGACTCCAATCCTGTGCTTGCGAGCCCATGCCACTAACATGGATTCCCAGGCATGTGGAACACTTACTTCTGGAAATACCACGAGATCAATTTGACGGCCACCTTTGCTTCGGTAACTTGATAAGTCATTAAGTAGTTTATTAAAAGATTTAAGTCGATCGCGGCTAAGATTTGGGTGGCTAAGGAAGCTAGACTCGATATTTGTATTGAGAACAGGGATGTTTGCTAATGCAATTTGAATAGTGCTGTGTAAGTCAGCGTTTTCCGCTTCAATGACGATCGTTTCAAAATTTGTCACTTTGACTACTCCTCGGTGCTCGTGGGTGCGGACCAGCTAACGCCAGTAACAGGATGTCTATTGATGGCTTCAAAGATGCTAGATGCCTGCTCAAAAACTGTCTTTGTTCCACGAGGGAGAATGCCGCTATATACCAATAACATGCATTCGTCAAAGTTGACGAATCTAGGGGAGTGCTTAGTTTTACGTTGATCTATTTTTGCTGATATTTTTGTCGCGCGGTCACTTAAGGGGCCTTTGTAGGTTGTAAAGTTTAATAGAGGCCTACGAACAAAGTGATGCCGCAGTAGGTTCGCACTACGCAGCGACTCTGAGTGGACCTCGTCAACGAGTTCGGAAAGACCGACATCCTCTGCGCTGACTGCGTCGGCCATCGCTAATGAAAGTTCAAGGTGTATCCTAAGATCAGCTGTTAACTGTTTAGTAACTATCACGTCGTCGGTGCGTACTCGTGAAATTTCGGACTTTAGTTGTTTGCTGAAAATATTGAGGGTTACTCTGTCATGTGCGATGGCCAGCAGCGTGAGAACACGCTCCCACAAGTCAAAGAACTCGATTGCGCTGCGACCTTTAAAAAACTTCTGAAGGCCTCGGCTAATCTTTCTATCGGGTGGGTCGTCCGTCATTAAATAGAGAATGGTCTGCTTTGCCAAGTGCTTAGCAAGTTCATAGCGGTTCTCAGATACACTCTTAACACTTCTGAACTTGTTGGTTGAGCCCTCATAAAGTAATTCGTAGGCAACATCCTCCAAGGAGTTATCCGCTTCGTCGACTGGGAGAAGTAAGAAGTCGCTTCCGTTTTGTTCAAGTTTTTTTTGAAATTTTTCTAATCCAGCAATCGAGTGACGTGCGTCAAAGTATTGCAATATGCATTTGGATTGTTGCAGTAGGAGTCCTGGGCGTGCTGAGATCTCATAAGAGTTTTTTTCTGAGTTTCTGAGGATGTGCGGCTTGACTAGCAACTCCTCAATGAAGGCAGCTACCGGATTTTCATTGTTCTCAGATGGGTCAGATGGGAGGGGGACAACTAGCAGGATGTCATCAACATATCGGCCGTAATAGGCTGGGCGCACCTCTTTCATTATTGCAGAATCGAAACTCTGCAAATACCAGTTGGCGAGAACTAGGGACGAGCAAAGCCCGATGGGAAGTCCTACTACGTTGTCGTCAATGTCTGGATGCGTGCGCTGTAATATAGGCGAAATGCATTCGCGGTATGACTCGCCAATAGCTTGAATGCACAACAGTAGAGGGCTGGCTTTGTTGTTTCTGTTTAACAGTTCGCTGTCCATGGCTTCAATGGACTTATTGACCTCATCGAAGTCGATATTAATTCTGTAATAATACTCCTGTACGTCAAGGCCCAAGATTGCAACGTTACGACGCTCATCTACTAGTAGGCTCTTGGCTTTACGAATGCCAGTATCGCGCCACCGAGAATATTGTTCGTGGTACTTGGTGAACAGCGCTAGCGAATCGTCTTCCTCGTTGCTAAGGTTGCTCGATAGCCGTGATCCGCAGCAATCAACGTCTAGCGCCTCATCTAGAAGCCGCCCTTCCAGCATGATCCAAAGGACGGCGATGAGATGCAGCTCAATTGGCCCATCAAAGAAAAAATTAACCTTGTCTACGTCGATGGTTGGGGCGGTCGTCACGTTTGTGATAAATCGCCCTTTTTGGATTTGTGCATCCGGTAAGTCTTGTGAACCCTGTTTGAGTTTTTTTGGTACTAATCTGTAGCCAACGACTTTTAGCCATCGTTGAAACTTGAGAGAGGAGGATGGTTTGGTCGAGTTTGCCACCTCATATACGGATATCAGTTTTTTTTCAAAGTCTTTGCCGCACTCAAAGGCGGCAAGCTTGGCACGTAGCTTAAGGTCAGTCTTGTCAAAATAGACGAGACTTTTCAGCTTCCGATAGGCCAGTTCAACTTGTTCTTCAGTCACACGCATTTCATTGAGTCTCACTCAAAGCAGGGGCTGATACTTTAACTCGGCAACAATTGCCAGCTTTCACCAATATTCGACGTACTTAGGCACTTTCCTATGAGCAATAGAGCTGAATAGAAGACCTTCAAAATCAATAGTCCCCACGAGATGCTACAAGACTGGCCACCTCTTGTAGATTGCTGCCGCGACCTATACTAGTCGATCGCGATGTTTAGAAAAGCTGGGGCGATTCATTTCTAGATCCGGTTGCCCTTGGACAGGTTGCAAGGTTCACAGAGCAATTGCAGATTTCTGACGGTATTGCTGCCTCCATGGGAAAACGGGACTATATAGTCGAAACACAACAATTTTCGAGACTGACAATGTACGCAAGCTCCACCGTCTCGTTGCCAGACTTCGCGCTGCACGCCCTTGGGGATGGCCTCCCTGCGCGGGGCGACGGGCTTTGGTACAGGCATATTTTTCATATCGACGAGGATTAGAGCGCCTTCGACGTTAGCCCCGCTCGGGGCTGTGGGCCGATGTGTCGCCATCACTGAAGGCAAGGTGGTCTTGGCGGCAAATGCTTTGATATAAGCTAGAGCGTCATTGAGCTCGACGTCGGATCTCAATATCAACTTGAGCGCAGGAAGCCCTTTTTCCAAACCTTTGGACGCGTGGGTGCCGCTATGCCGCCCCGACTCGCCCGCATATTCCAGAGCGATTTCCGGTACTGATTGATCGTCGGGTGGATAAGGCAGCCAAACATACGCTGCGTCTTCGCGATTGGGTTGGTCAGTCTGAATAACGACTCCGAGTCCCGCAACATTGAAGGCGGTGACTTTCTCGGTGATTCGGTCCGGATTGCCAAACTCTTGATGAAAACGCTCAATAACCTGATCTTTGAACACTCAACATTTCCCTTTGCCAGCAAGCTTGATATTTGCTTCCAAGTAGTTCGTTCGCTGGTAGCGTTTTGAATTCTATGAAGCTTAGGCCAACACTTCGAGTGCTATTGGGAATTTTGTAGGCGTGATTCATCCAAATCACTTCTTTTTATCTTCCCTAGACACAATGACCGATAGCTTGGGTCGATTGAAGTCTGTCATTGCTATGGCGTGGGCCGCTCAAGCCGCCTACACGCAAAAGTCAGTGAGAATGCATTAGTGGTCAGGGTGAGGAGGGCTGACACAGACCGTTGTCTCACAGAAATCAAGGGGGGAGCAGAGGCTAACTAAGTATTTTGGTGTGGGTCAAAGTGTGGGTCAAAGATGGCGCTTCGTACCGAGCCCGCATTCTACGTGGCTTTCAGGCATTAAAAAGCCGGCTTGTGGCCGGCTTCTCGGGGACTGGCTTGGCCTATTTTTGGTAAGCCTTGCCAGCCTTCAAAACGTACATCCGGATCTGCGTCCGGCTGTGGGACTTGGTCAGACGTTGGTCTGCCGCGTCGGGCGCTCTCTGAGCCGCGGGGCGGGTCGATGCGCAAATGTGGGGCGCAGGATACTGAGTTTTGCTTGGGATTCCCAGCCTGAAGTGCGGGTTAGAGCGACTTCTGCGCCACAAATCCGGAATTTGTACCGTTTGTCCGGGCCTCTTCGCGAGCAGGCTCGCTCCCACAGGGTTCAGTGCAGACTCGAAAAAAACGCATCAGGTCAAAGAAACGGCACCACCGGCCGGCGCTTGCTCACCGTCGACCACCAGAACACCCAGCCCAATATATGAATCCTTTGCTCCTCGATCTGCGCTGGGCGGAACACTTCGTCCGGGTATTCGGCGCTGTTGTGGCTGCGCAGTCGCAAGCCGTTGCCGGGCATGCGGTGCAGGTATTTGATGCGCAGCATGCCGTCGTGTTCGATGGCGTAGATTTCGCCGTCGACGACCTGAGTCAGGCCGCGGTCGATGGCGACAATGGAGCCGTCTTCGATGCGCTCGGCCATGCTGTTGCCGATCATTTGCGCGCAGATGGCGTCTGAGTGTCTGACTTCCAATTGATCGAGCTGGGCGCGGAGCAGGCGGATGGATTGATCCGGGTCCTGAATGACATGGGTTTTGCCGGAGCCGTTGCTAAGCGGGGTTTCCTTGAAGAACACCAGGTCGATGTCGTTGGGGTCGATTACGGTGTAGACGCCGCAGATGGCGTGGGCGTCGAAGGTGTCGCCGTTGCTGGCGGGTGCATTAAGGCTTGGCGACTCTTTGCTGCCTTCACCGGTTTTCAGCCATTCGCTGTTGACGGACAGCAGGCGTGAGACTTCTTCCATGCGATACGCCGGGACGCCCCGGGTGTACCAGTTGTGGACATTTTGGGCTTCCGTGCCCCAGAACTTTGCGAAACCCGTGGTGGTGATGTTCGCTGCTTCCAGGAGTGCCTTGAATCTTGGACCGCTAGTGTTCTTTCTCATAAACACAGAGTCTACGGCCGTGCCAGAGCGGTTTGAATAAACCTGGCGTTCAAAAGCAGGGTGAATTTTGCGACGGGATGTAAGGCATTCTTGTAGGAAATTAAACAGGTTAAAACTGCGTCGTTCAGATTTTAAACGAGCCGTTTAACGTGCATGTTCTCGCGCACAAAAAACCCCGGATCAACCGGGGTTTTCTTCAAGCATCACGCGTAGCGCAGGTGCTTAGCCTTTGTAGGCGGCAACCGACTTGGTGATCGCTTCGCGGGCGGCGTCTGCACCGGCCCAGCCTTCGATCTTGACCCATTTGCCTTTTTCGAGATCTTTGTAGTTCGCGAAGAAGTGCTCGATCTGCTGGATCAGCAGTGGCGGCAGGTCAGTGTATTCCTTCACGTCGACGTACAGCTGGGACAGCTTGTCGTGTGGCACTGCGATGACTTTGGCATCGCCGCCGCCGTCGTCGGTCATGTTCAGGATACCGACCGGACGTGCGCGGATCACCGAGCCTGGCGCGACCGGGTAAGGGGTCACAACCAGCACGTCGAGGGGATCACCGTCGTCAGCCAGGGTGTTCGGGATGTAACCGTAGTTGGCCGGGTAGAACATTGGGGTGGCCATGAAACGGTCAACGAACAGGCAATCGCTGTCTTTGTCGATTTCGTATTTGATCGGCGCGTGGTTGGCCGGGATCTCGATCGCGACGTAGATGTCGTTCGGCAGGTCTTTGCCAGCCGGAATCTTGCTGTAGCTCATTGGGCGTTGCCCCCGTAGTTGACCAAAAACACTTGGCCGAATTGACCAAAAAGTGGCGGCGATTATAGGCATATTCTGCCGTCGACGCCATGTACCGAAAGTCGTGCAGAGCTTAGTCGTGCGCCTGATAGACCGGGTCTGTGGCCTGAAGTTGCCGCAATCGGCTCAACGGGTCCTGGCGGTAGAAAAGCTGCAACTGCGCATAGACCTGTGGATAAGCCTCGTGCAGCAGATCCGGGGCGCTGAAGAAATACTCGCTGGTGACCGCAAAGAATTCCGCCGGGTTCTCGGCAGCGTAGGGATCAATGGCGGTTTCGGCGTCGGGGTTGCGATCGAGCTGGCGGTTGAGGTCGTCGTAGGCCTGTTGCATGACCTCGGCCCAGTCGCTCACGCGCATGTCGGCATGCAGCGGCGGCAGGCCGTTGGCGTCGCCGTTGAGCATGTCGAGTTTGTGCGCCAGTTCGTGGATCACCAGGTTGTAGCCTTCCCAACCACCACTGGCCATGACGCCGGGCCAGGCGAGAATGATCGGGCCCTGTTGCCAGGCCTCGCCGCTGTGTTCGCCGTCCCACTCGTGCTCGACACCGCTGGCATCGCGGTGGCGCTGCGGGCTGAGGAAGTCATCGGGATAGAGGACGATTTCGTGGAAACCCTGATACCAGTTCAAATCACCGAGATTGAGCAGCGGCAATTGCGCCTGGGCTGCAAGCAACAGGCGTTGCTCCTGGTGCAGCTCGACGCCGGGCAGGGCGCTGAGGTGTTTTTCTTCGAGGAACAGCACGCAGGCTTCGCGCAGCCACTGGTCTTGCGCGGCAGTGATGCCGTCGAGAAAGCTCAGGTGATGGCGCACCCGTTGCCACATGTCGTCGGCAATCGGGTGTTTCGCCAGGATGCGCCGGCGACGCCAGGCGCTCAGCGACCACATTGCTTAGTGCGATTCGGCTTTGCTGCCGCCGAAACGGCCGCGAACCACGCCAAGGATCATTGGCACCAGCGATAGCAGAATGATTGCCACGACCAGCAACGACAGGTTTTTCTTGATGAACGGTACATTGCCGAAGAAGTAGCCCAGCGTCACCAGACCGCCAACCCAGAGGATGGTGCCGAGCACACTGAAGCCGAAAAAGCGTGGGTACGGCATCCGCGCCACACCGGCGACGAACGGCGCAAAGGTACGGATGATCGGCAGAAAGCGCGCCAGGGTCACGGTCTTGCCGCCGTGCTTGTCATAGAAATCGTGGGTTTTTTGCAGGTAGTCGCGACGGAAGATTTTCGAGTTGGGATTGCTGAACAGTTTTTCTCCCGCCGTTCGTCCGATCACGTAGTTGGTACTGTCTCCCATGATCGCTGCCAGCATCAGCAAACCGCCCAGTAGCACGGGGTCCATACCACCGCCCGCCGCCACGGCGCCGGCAATGAACAACAGCGAATCGCCAGGCAGGAACGGCATCACCACCAGACCGGTTTCACAGAAGATCACCAGAAACAGGATGGCGTAGATCCATGGCCCATAGTTGTTCACCAGCAAATCGAGGTACACGTCGAGATGCAGGATAAGGTCGAGCGGGTTGAAATCCATGGGGGCACCTGTTTGACGGCCGGACTCGGCAGGCCTGTGCGGATGACTTCGTGTAAGCCTACAAGCGGGTGTAGTTTTTCTTACAAGCCGGAAAGATCGGGATTATACGGTCTGAAGGATGAAAAGCGCGTTGGTTTTGTAGCGAGGGATGTCGAGGTGTGAACAATTGTCAGGGACGCGTTTTGCGTTTCTGAGGGAGCGGGCTCCCTCATCACAGGTTGTATCCGCGATCAGAGTTCGTCGCTGATCGGCAGCACATAGTTCTTGAACTCGGTGTCTTCCTTGAACCCGATGGATTCGTAGGTTTTCTGCGCCACTTCGTTGTTGCTGCTGGTGGAGACGCGCATGCGCACGGCTTGGGTTTCCTTGGCCATTTTCTTCGCAGTGCGGATCAGGTTGTCGGCGACCAGTTGGCGGCGCGCGTCTTCGGCGACATAGATGTCATTGAGGATCCACACGCGTTTGAGCGATAACGATGAAAAACTTGGGTAGAGCTGGCAGAAGCCCATCAGCTTCTTGTCGTCATCATCGGCCAGCGCCAGGTAAATCACCGATTCCTTGCGCCGCAGGCGTTTTTCGAGGAAGGCGCGGGAGGAGTCCGGATAAGGCAGGGAACCGTAGAACTCGCGATACTTGACGAACAACGGAGTCAACAAATCCAGATGTTCGAGGGTCGCTTGAATAATCCGCATGATAGGTCTCGTCTTCAAGTGGCTGTCTTCAACTGCTCTGACGGCGATGGGAAACCCGGGCGGCCGTGCATCGATCCTGCCTGAAACCGGCGCAGAAACGCAATGCGGAAACGGTTCAGGTTGAGGGCGGATCGAGTAGGAAATTGCCTTTCATGTCTACACCGGCGTCCGATTCCAGCGTCTGAACCTGTGCTTCGTCCTTGAGGTTGACCCCCGACAACTGTCGCCGACAGGCCTCACGCATCAGATACAACAAGCGATGTGCTGCCATGCCGTAGCTCAAGCCTTCGAGCCGCACGTTGGATATGCAATTGCGGTAGGCATCGGTCAGTCCGACTTTTGGATTGTAGGTGAAATATAAACCGAGGCTGTCCGGCGAGCTGAGGCCAGGACGCTCGCCGATCAGCATCACCAGCATTTTTGCGCCGAGCAACTGGCCGATTTCATCGCCGACCGCGACGCGGCCCTGTTCCACCAGCACGATGGGCGCGAGTGACCAGCCATCGCCGCCCATCTGTTCTTCCAGTCGCGTGATAAATGGCAAGGTATGCCGGTGAACCGCCAGCGCCGACAAGCCGTCAGCCACGACAATCGCCAGATCGACGCCGCCCGGATGCGCGGCCGCGTAATCACGCAAGTGCTGGGCCGAGTCATCGCTCAGTTTGCGCCCCAGATCCGGGCGTTGCAGATAGCTGTTGCGGTCCACGGCGGCGCTGTGCAGCAGCAGGCTCTCACGCCCGCGCTCAGTCAGTTGCGCGCTGAGCCCGGCGTGATCGAATGGCAAGTGCACAGCATCGCGCGCTTGGGCGTGGGCGAACTGGAAATCCAGTTGCGCGCTGGTCGGCAGGCTGGTGCCAGTGCGGCCCAGAGCGATGCGCGCGGGCGTCAGGCGGCGCAGTTCCAGCCAAGGGTTTTGTGGGTCCACGGGCGGTTTATCCATACGACTCATCCCAGTTGCGCCAGAGCCTGGCGGAAGGCCGGCGGCAAGTTGTTACCGAAGCGAACCTTGCCATCCGCTTGCGTGAAAATACCCATGTTCGCCAGCCATTGCTCGAACTCCGGCGCCGGTTTCAGGCCCAGGGTCTGGCGCGCGTAAAGCGCGTCGTGGAACGACGTGGTCTGGTAGTTGAGCATGATGTCGTCGGAGCCGGGGATGCCCATGATGAAGTTGATCCCGGCAACACCCAAGAGGGTCAGCAGGGTGTCCATGTCGTCCTGATCGGCTTCGGCGTGGTTGGTGTAGCAGATGTCGCAGCCCATCGGCACGCCGAGCAACTTGCCGCAAAAATGGTCTTCGAGGCCGGCGCGGATGATCTGCTTGCCGTTATAGAGGTATTCCGGGCCGATAAATCCTACGACGGTGTTGACCAGGAACGGTTTGAAATGTCGCGCCACGGCGTAGGCTCGGGTTTCGCAGGTCTGTTGGTCGACACCGTGGTGGGCGTTGGCCGACAGTGCACTGCCCTGACCGGTTTCGAAATACATCAGATTCTGCCCAAGCGTGCCGCGATTCAGGCTCAGGCCGGCGTCGTAGCCTTCCTGCAATACGTTGAGGTTGATGCCGAAACTGGCGTTGGCGGCTTCGGTGCCGGCAATCGACTGGAACACCAGGTCCAGCGGCACGCCACGATTGATCGCCTCGATGGAGGTGGTGACGTGCGTCAGCACGCAGGCCTGGGTCGGGATGTCGTAGCGCTGGATGATTGCGTCGAGCATCTCCAGCATGGCGCAGATCGAGGCGATGCTGTCGGTGGCCGGGTTGATGCCGATCATCGCGTCGCCATTGCCGTAGAGCAGGCCGTCGAGAATGCTTGCGGCAATGCCGGACGGCTCGTCGGTTGGATGATTGGGTTGCAGGCGCGTCGACAGGCGCCCGCGCAGGCCGAGGGTGCCGCGAAACTTCGTCACCACGCGAATCTTTTGCGCCACCAGCACCAGATCCTGCACGCGCATGATCTTCGACACGGCGGCGACCATTTCCGGGGTCAGGCCGGGGGCGAGGGCGCGCAGGCTGGTTTCGTCGGCGGCGTCGCTGAGCAGCCAGTCGCGGAAACCACCGACAGTGAGGTGGCTGACTACGGCAAAGGCTTGTTTATCGTGAGTGTCGATGATCAGCCGGGTGACCTCATCGGACTCGTAGGGAATCAGCGCTTCCTGCAGGAAGTGCGTGAGCGGGATGTCGGCCAGCGCCATTTGCGCAGCCACCCGCTCGCCGTCGTTGAGCGCCGCGACGCCGGCGAGGAAGTCGCCGGAGCGCGCCGGGCTGGCCTTGGCCATGACGTCCTTGAGGCTGTCGAAACGATAGGTCTGGGCGCCGACCGTGTGGGCGAAACTGGCCATACACAATTCTCCGTGACGGCGCAGACCGAGCCTGCGCCGGGATTGTCAGCACTCAGTGCAAGGCTTGCTCAGCCTTCTGGATCGCCGCGAATTCTTCTTCCGGCGTGCCTGCTACCAAGTGATGTCGACTGTAGAACGCAAAGTAAGCAATTAACACTCCATAGATGACGGCGGCACCGATTACCACCCGTGGATCGACCAGGAAGCCCGCCACCACGGCAATGCACGCCAGCACCAAGGCCACGCCGGAGGTGAAGATGCCGCCCGGTGTGCGGTACGGCCGGTCCATTTTGGGGCGGCGAATCCGCAAAGTGATGTGCGCGGCCATCATCAGCACGTAGGAAATGGTTGCGCCGAACACCGCCACTAGAATAAGCAGATCGCCCTGACCGGTCAGCGACAGGCCGAAACCGATGATGCCGGGAATCACCAGCGCCAGGACCGGTGCCTTGCTCTTATTGGTTTCGGACAGTTTGCGTGGCAGGTAGCCGGCCCGCGACAGCGCGAAAATCTGTCGCGAGTAGGCATAAATGATCGAGAAGAAACTCGCGATCAAGCCGGCAAGGCCCACGAGATTGACGAAACTGCCCATCCAGGTCGAGCCGCCATAAGCCTTGCTCAACGCTTCGACCAACGGGTTGCCAGAGGTCAGCAGCGAGTTGGCGCCTGCACCGCCAGGGCCGACGATCAGAATCAAAAGGGCAAACATGAGCAGCACCAACATGGCGCCGATCAGACCGCGCGGCAGGTCACGCTTGGGGTTCTTGGTTTCTTCTGCTGCCAGCGGCACACCTTCAACGGCAAGAAAGAACCAGATCGCATAGGGGATCGCTGCCCAGACGCCGACATAGCCGAATGGCAGAAACGGACTGGCGCCCGCTGCGGCGGTGACCGGAATGTCGAGCAGGTTGGCGACGTCGAAGTGCGGAACCATCGCCACCAGAAATACCCCCAGCGCCAGCGCGGCAATGGCCGTAATGACGAACATCAGCTTGAGCGCCTCGCCGACGCCGAAAATGTGGATGGCAATGAAAATGATGTAGAAGGCCAGATAGATCATCCAGCCGCCGATGCCGAATAGCGACTCGCAGTAAGCGCCGATAAACACCGCGATGGCCGCTGGGGCAATGGCGTACTCGATGAGGATCGCGGTGCCGGTGAGAAACCCGCCCCACGGCCCGAAAGCACTGCGCGCAAAACCGTAGCCACCGCCGGCGGTGGGGATCATCGAAGACAACTCGGCCAGAGAAAAGCACATGCACAGGTACATGGTGGCCATCAGCAGCGTCGCCAGAAACATACCGCCCCAGCCGCCTTGTGCGAGACCGAAGTTCCAGCCGGCGTAGTCACCGGAAATGACATAGGCAACGCCCAGACCCACCAGCAGAACCCAGCCGGCGGCGCCTTTTTTCAGTTCGCGTTGTTGAAAGTAATCCGATCCGACTTTTTCGAAGTCGACAGAAGCGCCGGACGCCGGAGCGCCAGCCGGGGATTCGCTAGGCATAGGGTTCACCGTTCTTATTGTTGTATTGGCCCGGCTTTTTTGCCGGTGGGTAGCATGATCGTCCCCACGCTCTGCGTGGGGATGCCTCAACGGACGCTCTGCGTTCGGCTTTGGCGGGACGCGGAGCGTCCCGGGCGGCATTCCCACGCAGAGCGTGGGAACGATCAGTGCTGCAGGTTTAGAAGAAGCCCAACGGATTGATGTCGTAGCTCACCAGCAGGTTTTTCGTCTGCTGGTAGTGATCGAGCATCATCTTGTGGGTTTCACGGCCAACGCCGGACTTCTTGTAACCACCAAACGCGGCATGCGCCGGATACAGGTGATAGCAGTTGGTCCACACCCGCCCGGCCTTGATCGCCCGGCCCATGCGGTAGGCGCGGTTGATGTCGCGGGTCCACAGGCCGGCGCCGAGGCCGAACTCGGTGTCGTTGGCAATCGCCAGGGCTTCGGCTTCGTCCTTGAAGGTGGTGATGCTCACCACCGGGCCGAAGATTTCTTCCTGGAACACGCGCATCTTGTTGGTGCCCTTGAGCAGGGTCGGCTGGATGTAATAGCCGGTCGACAGGTTGCCCTCGAGTTTTTCTACCTTGCCGCCAGTCAGCAGCTCGGCGCCTTCGCCCTTGGCGATTTCCAGATACGAAAGAATCTTGTCGAATTGCTGCTCGGACGCCTGCGCGCCGACCATGGTGTCGGTGTCCAGCGGATCGCCGCGTTTGATTTGCAGGACCTTCTTCATGACGACGGCCATGAACTCGTCGTAGATCGATTCCTGCACCAATGCGCGGGAAGGGCAGGTGCAGACTTCGCCCTGGTTGAAGAAGGCCAGCACCAGACCTTCAGCGGCCTTTTCGATAAAGGTCGGTTCGGCCTGCATGATGTCTTCGAAGAAGATGTTCGGCGACTTGCCGCCCAGTTCCACGGTGGACGGAATGATGTTCTCGGCGGCGCATTTCATGATGTGCGAGCCGACCGGGGTCGAGCCAGTGAAGGCGATTTTAGCGATGCGTTTGCTGGTGGCCAGGGCTTCGCCGGCTTCTTTGCCGTAACCCTGAACAATGTTCAGCACGCCCGGTGGCAGCAGGTCGCCGATCAGTTCGACCAGCACGGAAATACCCAGCGGAGTCTGCTCGGCAGGCTTGAGCACCACGCAGTTACCCGCTGCCAGGGCTGGCGCCAGTTTCCACGCGGCCATCAGGATCGGGAAGTTCCACGGGATGATCTGACCGACCACGCCCAGTGGTTCGTGAATGTGATAGGCCACGGTGTTGCCGTCGATTTCGGCAGCGCTGCCTTCCTGGGCACGGATGCACCCGGCGTAGTAGCGGAAGTGGTCGGCGGCGAGCGGGATGTCAGCGTTGAGGGTTTCGCGGATGGCTTTGCCGTTGTCCCAGGTTTCGGTGATCGCCAGCAGTTCGAGGTTCTGTTCGATGCGGTCGGCGATTTTCAGCAGGATCAGCGAGCGCGCCTGCACGGAGGTCGCGCCCCACGCGTCGGCTGCGGCGTGGGCGGCGTCCAGTGCCTTATCGATGTCTTCGGCAGTTGAACGCGGGAATTCGGCAATCGGTTGGCCATTCACTGGCGAGGTGTTGGTGAAGTACTGACCTTTGACAGGCGCGACGAACTCGCCGCCGATGTAGTTACCGTACTTGGCTTTGAACGAAACTTTGGCGCCTTCAGTACCGGGGTGAGCGTAACGCATGATGATGTTCTCCTTGGCTTTGTACTTATTAGAGAAACGCGCAAGTGCGCTTGCTATAAGCGTAGAGCAAAGGTCGGGCCACTGCCGTGCAGGTCAGGCAAATCAAGGGCTTGGCAGATTTTTGTCGGACGAGTGGATTGTGTCTGTGACGGTTTCGGTACAGGTGGGGTGACAGTTTGTACCGTTTCTGGCACAGCCGGTGACCGGGCAGTCTTGCCAGCATTGCAATGGTGCTTGAGCTGGAGGATGCTCAGCCAACAGCAACCCCTGTAGGAGCTGCCGCAGGCTGCGATCTTTTGATCTTGATCTTCAAAAATACAAGATCAAAAGATCGCAGCCTTCGCCAGCTCCTACACGGGGAATATGGAGAACAATAAGAAATGCACGACAACCATTTGAGTCGCCATGCCCAGCAGGTCCTCACCGTCAGTCAGGGCAAGCCGCACCTGCACGGGCCCGGCGCCGATCCGTCGATTGCGCGCTCCTGGCTTCGCTGCCTTGAGGACTATCACCTCGACCCGGCGCTGAGCATGGCGCCGACCGTGCTCGAACACGGGCGCGTCCTCGAAAGCCGCGAGCGTCTGCAACAGGTTCTGCAGATCGCCGGCAACGAAATGAGCAGCCTGCATCAACAGCTCTCCGGCGCCGGCCACGCGGTGCTGCTGACCGACGCGCGCGGGGTGATCCTCAACTGCGTCACCGCACCCGCCGAGCGCAAGATCTTCGAGCGCGCCGGTTTGTGGCTCGGCGCTGACTGGAGCGAGGCCTGCGAAGGCACCAATGGCATCGGCACTTGTCTGGTCGAGCGTCAGGCGCTGACGATTCATCAGGATGAACACTTTCGCGGCCGTCATACCGGCCTGACCTGTTCGGCGAGCCCGGTGTTCGACCCACACGGTGAATTGCTCGCGGTCCTCGACGTGTCCTCGGCCCGCCACGACGTCTCGCGGCAGAGCCAGTTCCACACCATGGCGCTGGTCAATCTGTCGGCGAAGATGATCGAGAGCTGCTACTTCCTGCGCTGTTTCGATAACCAATGGCTGCTGCGTTTCCACTTGCAGGCCGAGTCGGTCGGGCTGTTCAGCGAAGGCTTGCTGGCGTTTGACGGGGAGGGGCGGATCAGTGCGGTCAATCAGAGTGCACTGAACCTGCTCGGGCATATTCGCGGAGGATTGCTCGGTAAACCGGTCGAAGCGTTCTTCGATTGCTCGCTGGATGAACTGCTCGGTCGCGCCAGCGCCAATGCCAGCGCCAGTTGGCCGCTGCACACCCGCGACGGCCGGCATCTGTTCGCGGTGTTGCGCGGTGAGTCGCGTAAACCGACGCCGCTCATGCAGGCGGCAAAACCAATAGCAGCGCCACGACTGTCCGGGATCTGTCTGGGAGACGCCGCGCTGCAAGCCGATTTCCGCAAAGCCCTGCGGGTGTTCGAACGGGACGTGCCGCTATTGGTCAATGGCGAAACCGGCTCGGGCAAAGAAGCGTTCGCCAAGGCTGTGCATCAGGCCAGCCAGCGCTCGAGCAAAGCCTTCGTCGCTCTCAATTGCGCGGCCATTCCTGAAAGCCTGATCGAGAGCGAATTATTCGGCTATCGCGGTGGCAGTTTTACTGGCGCACGCAAGGACGGCATGCGCGGCAAGTTGCAGCAGGCCGATGGCGGCACTTTGTTCCTCGATGAAATCGGTGACATGCCGCTGGCCTTGCAGACACGGTTGTTGCGGGTGCTGGAGGATCGACAAGTGGTGCCGATCGGTGGCGAACCGGAGTCGGTCAACGTGCGGATTATCAGTGCGACGCACCGCAATCTGCTGGAGCGGGTCGCCGATGGCAGCTTCCGCGAAGATCTGTATTACCGGCTCAACGGGCTGGAAGTGGCACTGCCTGCGCTACGCGCGCGCAGTGATAAATCGCAATTGCTGGATTTTTTGCTGGCTGAAGAGGCGGGCGGCGATACGATCATGATCGACGAGGCGGCGCGTCAGGCGTTGCTGGCATTCAACTGGCCGGGCAATGTGCGGCAGTTGCGCAATGTGCTGCGTACATTGGCGGCGTTGTGTGATGAAGGGCGGATCGGGATTGAGGATTTGCCGGTGATGATTCGGCAGGGGAGTCCGGCAGTACGAGCGGTGGATGAATCCGATCATCCGCTGGAAGATGCCGAGCGGTCGGCTCTGCTCAATGTGCTGGAGCAAACTCGCTGGCACATGACCCATACGGCGCAGCAACTGGGGGTCAGCCGCAACACTCTTTACAGGAAGCTGCGTAAGCATGGGATTGAGCGGCGAGTCAGTTAGAAGGCCCTCACCCTAGCCCTCTCCCAAAGGGAGAGGGGACTGACCGCGGTGTTCTGCCAATTTACGCCGACCTGAAATATCGAGCCGAACTCAGGATTTGAAAACAACCGAGATCGGCTCCCTCACCCGTCGAAAAGTGGACTGGCCGAGTCAGATCTACTGATCTAAGCCGATCTGAAATATCGAGCCGAACTCAGGATTTGAAAGCAACCGAGATCGGCTCCCTCTCCCGTCGAAAAGTGGACTGGCCGAGTCAGATCTACTGATCTACGCCGACCTGAAATATCGAGCCGAACTCAGGATTTGAAAACGACGCAGATCGGCTCCCTCTCCCTCTGGGAGAGGGCTGGGGTGAGGGCGGTAGTCTGCAGTCGAGTCGAGATGTTACGGCCCACCCACCCCGCCCCTCACCTAAAGAGTGCGATTTCCCCCTCCCTACGCTAACCTGCGGCCATGTTTTACGAGGTCGACTATGCACATTCATATTCTGGGTATCTGCGGGACTTTCATGGGCTCGATGGCGGTGCTGGCCAAAGAGCTGGGCCATCACGTGACCGGCTCCGACGCCAACGTCTATCCACCGATGAGCACGCAGCTTGAAGCCCAAGGCATTCAACTGACGCAAGGTTACGACCCGGCGCAACTCGATCCGGCACCGGATCTGGTGGTGATCGGCAACGCCATGTCCCGCGGCAACCCGGCGGTGGAGTATGTGCTGAACAAAGGCCTGCCGTACGTTTCCGGCCCGCAGTGGCTGGCCGATCACGTGCTGCAAGGTCGCTGGGTGCTGGCCGTCGCCGGCACCCACGGCAAAACCACCACCAGCAGCATGCTCGCCTGGGTGCTGGAACACGCCGGCATGAGCCCGGGTTTCCTGATCGGCGGTGTACCGCAGAACTTCTCGGTGTCCGCACGTCTGGGCGGTACGCCGTTCTTCGTGATCGAGGCTGACGAGTACGACAGCGCGTTTTTCGACAAGCGCTCGAAATTCGTTCACTACCGCCCACGCACTGCGATCCTCAACAACCTTGAGTTTGATCATGCCGACATCTTCCCGGATCTGCCGGCAATCGAGCGGCAATTCCATCACTTAGTGCGGACCATCCCGAGTGAAGGTCTGGTTATCCACCCGACTACCGAGCCGGCGTTGCAGCGAGTGATCGAAATGGGCTGCTGGACCCCGGTGCAGACCACCGGTGCCGGCGGTCAGTGGCAGGTCAAACTGCTCAGCGAAGACGGTTCGGCCTTCGAAGTGATGTTCGAAGGCGTGTCGCAAGGCACCGTCGAATGGGAGCTGACCGGTCAGCACAACGTTGCCAACGCCTTGGCGGCTCTGGCGGCTGCGCGTCACGTGGGTGTAGTGCCATCGATGGGCATCGCCGGCTTGAGCGCATTCAAGAACGTCAAACGGCGCATGGAGAAAGTCGCTGAAGTACGCGGCATCACCATCTACGACGACTTCGCCCACCACCCGACCGCAATTGCCACCACCCTCGACGGTTTGCGCAAACGCATCGGCGACGCACCGCTGATCGCCATCATCGAACCGCGCTCCAACTCGATGAAGCTCGGCGCCCACCGTGACGGTTTGCCGGACAGCGTGGTCGATGCCGACCAGGTGATCTGGTACGCCCCGGCCAACCTCGGCTGGGACCTGGCCGGCACCGCCGCGTTGTGCACCGTGCCGTCGATTGTCAGCGATTCGCTGGAAGGCATTATCGAACGCGTGAAGAGTCAGGCTCAGCCCGGCACACACGTGGTGATCATGAGCAACGGCGGCTTCGGCGGCCTGCACGGCAAACTCGCCGAGGCGCTGCAATGAACACTTTTTCGCAGGGCAACGGCCCGGAGCGCATCACACTGGCGATGACCGGCGCGTCCGGTGCACAGTACGGTCTGCGCCTGCTCGATTGCCTGGTGCGGGAAGATCGCGAAGTGCACTTTCTGATCTCCAAGGCTGCACAACTGGTGATGGCCACCGAGACCGATGTCACGCTGCCGCCCAAGCCGCAGATGATGCAGGCGTTCCTCACCGAATACACCGGGGCGGCCGCCGGGCAGATCCGCGTGTACGGCAAGGAAGACTGGATGTCGCCGGTGGCCTCGGGCAGCGGCGCGCCGGCAGCGATGGTGGTGGTGCCATGTTCGACGGGCACGTTGTCGGCCATTGCCACCGGCGCCTGCAACAACCTGATCGAGCGCGCCGCAGATGTCACTTTGAAGGAGCGTCGCCAGTTGATTCTGGTGCCGCGCGAGGCGCCGTATTCGAGCATTCATCTGGAGCACATGCTCAAGCTGTCGAACATGGGCGTGACCATTCTGCCGGCCTCGCCGGGTTTCTATCACCAGCCGCAGACCATCGATGACCTGATCGATTTCGTCGTGGCGCGGATTCTCAATCTGCTCGGTATTCCCCAAGACATGCTGCCGCGTTGGGGTGAGCATCATCTGAGCAGTGATGAATAAGCTGCTGGTGATCGGGCTGGCGTTATTGATGAGCGGGTGCGCCACCGCGCGCACGCTGGATGCAGCCAAACCGGGAGCCCCGGTGGTGTATTCCGGGACGCGGCTGGATTTGTATGCAATGAATGGCGGGTGTTGCGCGATGGACCGATTCGGGGCTGAGGCGCCGAGCTATCCGGGTGTGGATCTGCCGGGGAGTGCGTTGCTCGATACGCTGTTGTTGCCGTTGTCATTGCTGACGGTGATCGGCGTGAGTTTTCAGGCAACAGGCGGATTGTAGTTAGACAGATCGTTCCCACGCTCCGCGTGGTAACGCCTCCGGTGACGCTCTGCGTCACGCTTTGGGACGCAGAGCGTCCGTGGCTGCATTCCCACGCAGAGCGTGGGAACGATCATGCGGCGGAAGATTATTTGCCGAGCTTGCGCAAATCATCCGACTCAATCACCCGAACCCCGTCCTGTTCTTCCAGCGCCAACCGCCACATCGCCCGCGCCAACTGGCAGGCCTCGATGCCACGGTATTTACCCGGAATCAGCTTCGACAGCGGCCCGGCCAGTTGCTCGGCCAGACGCGGCTCCGTGCGTTCACCCAATAACAGCGATGGCCGGCAAATGGTCAGTTGCGGCCAGTCCTGCGCACGCAAGGCCTGCTCCATTTCGCCTTTGACCCGATTGTAGAAAACCGATGATTTTGGATCCGCGCCGATTGCGCTGATCACAATCAGGTGCCGCGCGCCCATCTCCCTTGCGCGTTTTGCGAAGGCCACCACCATGTCCAGATCTACGGCGCGAAACGCGGCTTCCGAGCCGGCCTGTTTGATCGTGGTACCGAGGCAGCAGTAGGCGATATCGACACGGCCACTGAGTTGCGGCAGAAACGCCTGCGGATCGCCGACCGGGTTTTCCAGGTGCGGATGTTCGGCCAATGGTCGACGCGAAGGGGCGAGCACGCGAGAAATCGTTGGCTCGTTGAGCAAACGGTCGAGTAGATGTTCACCGGTCAAACCGGTGGCTCCGGCAAGCAATACGTGCTGAGGCGTCAAGTACATAGTGTCTCTCCCTTGATACTGTTCAGCTTAGTTGCTCTTTATCGCTCCGTCGTTCAATGCAGCACTTTGCAAAGCTTTTCTTGCTTGCTGTTTACGCAGCAGTTGCCAGTGCGACAGCACGGTTTTCGGCGCCCAGATCTGCGGCTCCGAGGCTTCGAAATTGTCCGCCAGCTCGCGCTCGGCAACGGTGGCCTTGGCCAGCTTGAAGGCTTGCTCCAGATCATCGGTCTGGTTCAGCGCCTGGGCGAACAGCGCGTCGCCGAAGTAGGTGAAGTTGGCTTCTTCGGAACAGCCGAAGGACACCCGGTCGGCGCGCGAGGCGGTCATGATCAGCGTGCGTTCGTCTTTCAGTGCCGGGATGAAACCGCCGGAGTAGCAGGATGAAATGACGATGATCTTGTCACGGTTTTTCAGCGGTGCCAGCACGGCGGCGAGTTCGTCGGCGGGCAGGTCGGCCAGTTCCATGCGCGGCTGGTCGAGGACCAGTTCATGTTCGGCGGTGCCGTGGCTGGTCAGGTAGATGAACAACAAATCTTCCGGGCCACTGCGCTCGGCGAGGGTTTGTGCGGCGCGGCGCAGGTTCTCGCGGGTGGCCATCGGCCGGTCGCCGAGGTGATCGCGGTGGTTGACCAGCCGGATCTGGCCGTAAGCGCCGAAGCGTGTGTTGAGCATGTTGGCGACGTAGTCGGATTCACGCAGGAATACGCTTTGCTTGCCGTCGCCGCCGAGGGTCAGGGTGTACAACTCGACCGCCGGGGTCGACGCAGGGATGGCGGCCAATGCGTCTTCAAGCAGGCGGCCCTGAGCAAGCAAACCGAGCTCAAGTGTATCGGGCAGCAACTTGCCATCGGCATCGCGTACACGCTGGCCGTTGATCCAGCTGCCGCTCATGACGCTGCCATCGGTCAGCACCAATGTGCCGCGCCCGGAATAACTGTCGTTGTCGAAACCGCCGATGTAGAAACTGCCGTCAGACAGGTTCAAACGGCCCGGGCCGCTGAAGCGCCAGTCGCTGAACGAGCCGATGTAATGGCTGCCGTCGGCGCCGATCAATTCGCCCTTGCCGGTCAGCGCGCCTTCTTTGAACTGGCCAAGCCAGACATCGCCGTCAGCGTTTTCGTAGCGACCCTTGCCGTGCAACTGGTTGTTCTTGAAGCCACCGACATAGATGTCGCCGTCGGCGCTGTTGAAGGTGCCGTTGCCCTCCAGCTGACCGTTGACGAAATGCCCGGTGAACGAGTTGCCGCTGGAATCGCCGCGTTGGCCTTCGCCGTTGGGTTTGCCGTGGGCGAACTGGCCTTGGTAGGAGCTGCCGTCGTCCATCTCCAGGCGACCGAGCCCGGAATACTGATCAGCCTTGAACTCGCCCCGGTAGGTCATGGCGTTTTCTTTCAGCGTCCCTTCGCCGTCGCGCCGGCCCTGTTTGAAACCGCCGGTGTAACTGCTGGCGTTGGTGGTCAGGCTGCCCTGACCGTCGAACAGCCCAAGCTGGAACTGGCCGCGATAGACCTCGCCATTGCTGCCGTGCCATTCGCCCTGACCATGCCATTGGCCCTTGTCGAACTGACCGGCGTACCAACTGCCATTGGGGTAGTCGACGCGCCCCTGACCTTGCAGCAAGCCATCGACCAGTTCACCGCGATAGCGTCCGCCATCCGGCAGGCGCGCATCCGGCGGCAACAGCGATTCGCCGTCGCCGCAAGCGGTGAGCATCAGGGTCAGGGCAATGGGTGCAAGGGAAGCGAGTGAGCGCATAGCGGGATCCGGGCAATTAGGCGACCGAGTATGCCGTAGCTATGCGTCGCATAAATAGAGACATGACGCGAAACAGCGTGCGCTGCTTCGCATCCGGAACGATCAGACGAAGCAGAGCGACAACGGCTCGGCGATGTAGGCCGGTTTTTCCGAGCCTTCTATCTCCAGCGTTGCGGTCGCTTTGAGCAGCCACTGGCCGGGTTTTTTCTCGGTCACTTCACCCAGATCGACCTTCAGGCGAACTTTCGAATTGACCTTCACTGGCTGGATGAAACGCACACTGTCCAGACCATAGTTGACCACCATCTTCACGCCTTGCGGCAGGATCAGGATGTCTTCCATCAGTTTGGGGATCAGCGACAACGACAGGAAACCGTGGGCAATGGTGCTGCCAAATGGCGTTTGCGCGGCTTTGATCGGGTCGACGTGAATGAACTGATAATCCCCGGTGGCTTCGGCGAACAGGTTGATACGCTCCTGGTCGATGGTGAGCCATTCGGAACGTCCGAGTTCCTTGCCGACATAATCTTTGAGCTCTGCAACGGGAACATAGGGCATTGAGACTCTCCTTGGGTTCATCGATTTTATAGTTTTTCAGGTGGGGGATTTGACCGCCCTGCGAACCACTGTAGATCATCATGGCGATTTGCTCCGGTCAACCGACCATGCTTTTGGCGAATGCCGATCCATAGCGCAGGCGTGCTTATAATGCGGGCGTTGAACGGGAGAGAGACGGGGAGAGAAGTCGGATGTTGTTACGAGGCCTGACCATGCTGGTGCTGTTTCAATTGCTCGGCACGGCGCTCAATCACGTGTTGTTGCCAGTGCTGCCGGGGCCGATCATCGGTCTGCTGTTGTTGCTGATTTTCCTGATTGTTCGCGGTGAAGTCGGCGAGCCGCTGAACCTCGCGGCCGGCAGTCTGTTGCGTTATCTACCGCTGCTGCTGGTGCCTCCGGCCGTCGGCGTGATGGTATATGCCACGGCGATCGCGGCCGATTTCTGGGCGATTGTCGGCGCGTTGGTGGTGTCGCTGATCCTGTCGATGGCCTTTGCCGGCGTGCTGATGCAACGCATGGTCAAGCGTCACGCGCACCGGTCGGAGGAGTCCTGATGCTCTTCGACTGGCAAGGTGCCTGGGCTTCGGTCATCCATCACCCGCTGTTCGGCATCGGCATCACCCTCGGTGCCTATCAACTGGTGCTGGCAGCGTTCGAGAAAACCCGCTGGATCTTTCTGCAACCGGTGCTGGTCTCCATGTTGTTGGTCATCGGTGTGCTGGTTGGCTGCGGCCTGACCTACGCCGAGTACCGCAAGAGCACCGAGATCCTCAGTATTCTGCTCGGCCCGGCCACGGTGGCGCTGGCAGTGCCGCTGTATCTCAACCTCAAACGCATTCGCCAATTGTTCTGGCCGATTTTTACTACGCTGGTGATAGGCGGAGTAGTGGCGACCGGCATGGGCGTATTGCTGGGCTGGTGGTTTGGCGCTGATCACATGATCCTGATGACCATGGCGCCGAAGTCGGTAACCTCGCCGATCGCAATGCTGGTGGCCGAACAGATCGGTGGCGTCGCGGCGCTGGCAGCGGTGTTCGTGTTGATCACCGGGGTGATCGGGGCGATCTTTGGCCCGGCGCTGCTGACTCGCCTCGGCGTGAACAGTCCCGAAGCCCGCGGCATGGCGCTGGGCATGACCGCACACGCCGTCGGCACCTCGGTGGCGTTGCAGGAGAGCGATGAATGCGGTGCCTTCGCGGCGCTGGCAATGAGTCTGATGGGCGTGGCCACGGCGGTGTTCCTGCCGTTGGCGGTGTCGATGGTGGTGTAAGGAAATGTCTATGAGCTTGCCGCTTTTCCCGCTGAACACAGTGCTGTTTCCCGGCTGCAACCTCGACTTGCAGATCTTCGAAGCGCGCTACCTGGACATGATCGGCCGCTGCATGAAGCAGGGCGGTGGCTTCGGCGTGGTGTGCATTCTTGAAGGCAGCGAAGTCGGTCTCGCGCCGGAAGGATATGCACTGGTCGGCTGCGAGGCGCGAATCACCGATTTCCAGCAGCAGGACAACGGCCTGCTGGGAATTCGCGTGCAGGGCGGGCGGCGTTTCAATGTATTGCGCACTGAAGTGCAGCGCGATCAGTTGATCCTCGCCGACGTCGAGTGGCTTGACGAAGAGCCCGAGCAACCGCTGCAGGACGAAGACGCCGACCTGGTTGCGCTGCTCAAAGCGTTGGCGGAACACCCGATGGTTGAAGCCTTGAACATGGGCACCGAAGCGCTCGGCCAGCAGTCGCTGGCCAATCAGCTTGCGTATCTGTTGCCGTTCGCCGAAGAAGACAAGATCGACCTGCTGCAGCTCGACGATCCGCAGCAGCGACTGGATGCGATCCAGGCGCTGCTCGATGAGCTGCAGGGCGAGCTGTTTGCCTGAAACATCGTAAAAGATCGCAGCCTTTGGCAGCTCCTGCATGACGAACACATGAACACATGTAGGAGCTGCCGAAGGCTGCGATCTTTTGACGTTCAATACGCGTAACGCAACATCGTGTTTGGCAAATGCCGAAACACAAACAGACTGAACAACACCACCAGCGCCGGCAAAATCAGCCACCAGACCTTGAACGGCATGGCGTTCAGTGGCTGTTTACGCTGGCTCAGCCACAACCCCGCCGCACACACGCACGCCGCCAACATCGCCCCGGCGAGGATGTCCGTCGGCCAATGCGCCCCCAGATAAACCCGCGACAAGGCAATCGACAGCGCCGGAATGCAACCGACAAACAGCCAGGTCAGGCGCATGCGCGGCGGTTGCCCGCGGCCCGCCAGAACGGCCAGTACCAGGAACAGCGCAAACGAGCCGGAAGCGTGGCCGCTGGGCATGCTGTAACTGGTCAGCGGATCACTCAGCACTTCCGGGCGAACCCGGGCGAAAAACATCTTGGTGCCGGTGTTCAGCAGCGCTGTGCAGAGCAACACGCCGCCGGCGAAAATTGCCTGGCGCCATTGCCGGCACAGCAGCAACAGACCGGTGAGCAGGGCGCTGAACATCAGCATGTTGCGGAATTCGCCGATAAGGGTGAACGTCACGGCGATTTCATCGAGCATCGGCTGGCGATGTTCCTGCACCAGCGTCATCACGCCTTGGTCGAGCGCGGTGAGGTACGGGTAGCCACTGAACAGACCGATCAGAATCAGCAGGCTCATGCTGCTGATCCAGATCGTTGCGCGGCGATGGCGGCGCAGGCTGCTGTTGACACTCAGACCGACCATGACGGCGATGCTCGCCGCGACAATTCCGGCTTGCAGCCAGAAACCTTCCGGCAGCGGCAAACGGATCGCCGCGCCCGTGGCCCAGCCTGGCAGCAGATAAGCGAGGCTCCAGCCAGCGGCGGCCAGTAAACTGACGGCGGCGAAACGCGGGAAGGGCATGTCGCACATGCCGGCAACCATCGGCAGCATCGGCCGTAATGGACCGATAAAACGCCCGACCAACAGGCTGGCGATGCCATAACGCTGGAAATAGCTTTCGGCGCCGGCCATCCATTCCGGGTGATGGCGCAAGCCTGGCAGGCGCCGGATGTTCTGGTGGAAGTGGCGGCCAAGGAAATACGAGATCAAATCGCCGAGAATCCCGCCGAGGAAGCCCAGCAGCAGGGTTTCGCTCAACGATAGCGCGCCACTGCCGGCCAGTACCGCCACGGCAAACAACAACACCGTGCCGGGCACGATCAAACCGGCAATCGCCAGGCATTCCACACACGCGACGATGAATACCGCGGCGGCCAGCCACTGCGGGTTGGCTGCCAGCCAACCGGTTACGCTATCGAGCCATGGGCCCATACCAACAAACTCCAAACCATTGATGATCCCCCTGTAGGAGCTACCGAAGGCTGCGATCTTTGCTTTTCAAAAGATCAAAAGATCGCAGCCTTCGGCAGCTCCTGCATGAGTGTGTGTTTACAGCAAAAAATAATCCCGGCCTTCGACCTGACCGCGCCGCAGCGGGTTTCGCGTGCACCATTGCGCATAAGTGGCATCGACGAAGCGGTACATCAGGTGTTCATCACGACCGTGGGGAATGCCCAGTCGCGTGGTTTGAATAATCTGCGAGGGCGCCGGGCCGGTGTCTTCTACCAGAAGTAGTTCATGATCGAAACGCTTGGCGTCCCACACTGGCACCTTCAAGCCCAGCGCTTTGCACAGCAATGTCTGCCCGGCGCAGAGCTTTTGCGACGGCCGCGGTCGGCCCTGCGCATCCGGATTATTCACCAGCATCTGCGCCAGACTCGCCGGCCCGCTGACTTCATCGACCCACGGATAGGCCGATTTGATCAATACGGCATTACCCGGCCCTTGCGCGCTGAAGTTCAGCGAATCGCCGCCACGGGCGTAATACATATAAATGTGGCCGCCATCCAGAAACAAAGCCTTACGCTTTTCCGTGTAGCCAAGGGACGCGTGGCTGCCTTTTTCCGCGCAGTAATACGCTTCCGTTTCGATGATCCGCGCGCTGAGCCACAGATCGCCGACGCGATGACGGATGACTTTACCGAGTAATTCTCTGGCCAGCACTTGGGCGTCCCGGTCAAAAAAAGCGTCCGGGAGCCCCAGCGGCAGGCGTTCGGCGTGGGAGCGAACAGTCAGGTTGGACATGGCAGACAAGGTTTATCCAGGCTGAAGAGGTCGTGATGATAACAATGCGCGGCTTAATTACGCCTGAACGTCGGCGATTCGCGGCTCATTTTGACCATCCGCCCGTCACCGCTGTTAGTCCCGGGACGCGACAGCTATAATCTGCCGCTTTCCTCTTTGCCAAGACCCCAGCAGACCATGACTGAGTCCGTTCTTGACTACATGACCCGATTGGGTCGCGCCGCCCGCGAAGCTTCGCGGGTCATCGGCCGTGCCAGCACCGCGCAGAAAAACCGCGCCTTGCAGGCTGCTGCCAATGCCCTCGACGCTGCGCGCGCCGAGCTTGCTGCAGCCAATGAACAGGATCTGGCTGCCGGTCGCGCCAATGGTCTGGAGCCGGCATTGCTGGAGCGTCTGGAACTGACCCCGGCGCGTATCGACGGCATGATCGTCGGCCTGCGTCAGGTGGCTGCGTTGCCGGATCCGGTCGGTGCGATCCGCGACATGAGCTTCCGTCCGTCGGGGATTCAGGTCGGCAAGATGCGCGTGCCGCTGGGCGTGATCGGGATCATCTACGAGTCCCGGCCGAACGTGACCATCGATGCCGCCAGCCTGTGCCTGAAGTCCGGCAACGCGACGATCCTGCGCGGCGGCTCCGAAGCGATTCACTCCAACCGCGCGATTGCCGCGTGCATTCAGCGTGGTCTGGCCGAGGCTGAATTGCCCGCCGCCGTGGTGCAAGTGGTCGAAACCACCGACCGTGCCGCCGTTGGTGCGATGATCACCATGCCCGAGTACGTCGATGTCATCGTGCCGCGCGGTGGCCGTGGCCTGATCGAGCGCATCAGCCGTGACGCCCGCGTGCCGGTGATCAAACACCTGGATGGCATCTGCCACGTTTACGTCAGCGCGCACGCCGATCTGCCGAAAGCCCAGCGCATCGCCTTCAACGCCAAGACTTATCGTTATGGCATCTGCGGTGCGATGGAGACGCTGCTGGTCGATCAGACTGTTGCCAAGGATTTCCTGCCGTCGATGGCTGCCCGGTTCCGCGAAAAAGGCGTCGAGCTGCGTGGCTGCGAACGCACCCGGGCGATTATTGATGCCGTTGCGGCCAGCGAAGAAGACTGGGGCACCGAGTACCTGGCGCCGATTCTGTCGATTCGCGTGGTCGACGGTCTGGATCAGGCCATCGAACACATCAACCATTACGGCTCCCATCACACCGACTCGATCGTCAGCGAAAACCTCGCCGACACCCGCCGGTTCGTGGCGGAAGTCGACTCGGCGTCGGTGATGATCAACACCCCGACGTGCTTTGCCGATGGATTTGAATACGGATTGGGTGCCGAGATCGGCATTTCTACTGATAAGCTGCACGCCCGCGGCCCGGTGGGTCTCGAAGGATTGACCTGCGAGAAGTACATCGTGGTCGGTGATGGCCAGTTGCGCGGCCAGGCGACGGTCTGACTTGTCCGACCTCGACCTGACAGCGCCGCAGCCCGGCAGCGAAACCCGTCCGCGACGCATTGGTGTCTTGGGCGGGACGTTCGACCCGGTGCACATCGGCCATTTGCGTGGTGGGCTGGAAGTCGCCGAAGCGTTGGCGCTCGACGAGTTGCGCCTGATGCCGAATGCGCGGCCGCCACATCGCGGTACGCCGCAGGTGTCGGCGCAGGATCGGTTGGCAATGGTCGAGTGCGCGGTGGCCGGAGTGCCGCCGCTGGTGGTGGACGCCCGCGAACTGCAGCGGGACAAACCGTCCTACACCATTGATACCCTGGAGTCGATGCGCGCTGAAATGCCCGCCGAGACCCAGGTTTTTCTGCTTTTGGGCTGGGACGCATTTTGCGGCCTGCCCACTTGGCATCGCTGGGAAGAGTTGCTCCAGCATTGCCACATCCTGGTGCTACAGCGCCCGGACGCCGACAGCGAACCGCCGGATGCCTTGCGCAACCTGCTGGCAGCGCGTTCGGTGAGC